>SBFS01000203.1 GCA_006227825.1 Burkholderiales bacterium
TCGACCTCGTGGTCGAGATGGCGGTATACAACCCGTTCGACTTCTTTCTCGAACCCCGGGCCGAGAACTTCCCCTTCCTGTATGAAGAAGCGCAGCGCCAGGAGCTCTCGCCCTACCTGGCGACCGAACCGCTGACCCCGCTGCTGCGCCACTACCTCGACCAGGTGGACCGCAGCGAGCGCCGCACCATCGACTTCCTGGTCGACCTGAACCAGCGGCTGCACAAGGACATCGCCTACACCATCCGCATGGAGCCGGGCGTTCAGACGCCGGAGGAGACGCTCGACCTCAAGAGCGGGTCCTGCCGCGACTCGGGCTGGCTGCTGGTGCAGCTGCTGCGCCACCTGGGCCTGGCGGCACGCTTTGTTTCGGGCTACCTGATCCAGCTTGCGCCCGACGTCAAGTCCATCGACGGACCCAGTGGGCCCGAGGCCGACTTCACCGACCTGCACGCCTGGTGCGAGGTGTTCCTGCCGGGCGCGGGCTGGATCGGCCTGGACCCGACCTCGGGCCTGCTGGCCGGCGAAGGGCACATCCCCCTGGCCTGCACGCCGCAACCCTCCAGCGCCGCTCCGGTGGAAGGCGCGGTCGACGAGTGCGAGGTCGAGTTCAGCCACCACATGCAGGTGACCCGCGTGCACGAGTCGCCGCGCGTGACCAGGCCCTACACCGACGACCAGTGGGCCGGCATCGTGGCCCTGGGCGAGCGGGTCGATGCCGACCTGGAGCGCCACGACGTGCGCCTGACCATGGGCGGCGAGCCCACCTTTGTCGGCATCGGCGACCGCGATGCGGCCGAGTGGAACACCGACGCCCTCGGGCCGACCAAGCGCGGCCATGCCACCGAACTGCTGGGCCGGCTGCGCGAGCGCTACGGCAGTGGCGGCTTTGTGCACATGGGGCAAGGCAAGTGGTATCCGGGCGAGCAACTGCCGCGCTGGGCGCTGTCGGTGTTCTGGCGCACCGACGGCCAGCCCTGCTGGCACGACCCGGCCCTGCTGGCCGATGAGCGCGACCCGGCCCACCACACCCACGAGGACGCCCTGCGGTTCACCCAGGCCCTGGCGCGCCAGCTCGGCCTGAGCACCCGGTACATCACGCCCGGCCACGAGGACACCTGGTACTACCTGTGGCGGGAGCGCCGGCTGCCGGTGAATGTCGACCCGTTCGACAGCAGGCTCGATGACGAGCTCGAACGCGCCCGGCTGCGGCGCGTCTTCGGCCAGGGGCTGGATGCCACGGTGGGCTATGTGCTGCCGCTGCAGGCCTCGGAGCACGGCAGCCTGGGCGCCCACCGGGTCGGCGGCACCGTCTGGTCCACCGGCCCCTGGTTCTTCCGCGACGAGCGCATGTACCTGATCCCGGGCGACTCGCCCATGGGTTACCGGCTGCCGCTGGACTCGCTGCCCTGGGTGTCGGCGGGCGACTACCCCTACCACATCGAACAGGACCCGCACAGCCCGCGTGCGCCCCTGCCCACCGGCTCGCCGTTGCGCCACCAGATCCATCCGCACACCACCGGTGGCGGCTTTGCCGAGGGCGGCACGGTGTCCATGCAGGGCAGCGATTACGGCGCTGCCGGGGGCGGTGAGGGCACGGAAGGCGGCACCAGTGGCGGCGGAACGAGGCCGGGCAGCCAGGCCCTGGGCACGCGCCAGCCCGGGCGTGGCGAATCGGCCGCCTGGCTCACGCGCACCGCGCTGTGCGTGGAGGCACGCGACCCGCAGCGGGCCAACGGCCCCAGGGCCGAGAAGGAAAAGGGCGGCCGCAGCCAGCACCTGTACGTGTTCATGCCGCCCCTGCAGCACCTGGAGGACTACCTCGACCTGCTGTCGGCGGTCGAGGCCACGGCGGCCTCCCTGGGCGTGAAGATCGTGCTCGAAGGCTATCCGCCGCCGCGCGATCCGCGCCTGAAGATGCTGCAGGTCACACCCGACCCCGGCGTCATCGAGGTCAACATCCACCCGGCGCACAACTGGCGCGAGCTGGTCGAGCACACCGAGTTCCTGTACGAGGCGGCGCACCAGACACGCCTGTGCGCCGAGAAGTTCATGACCGACGGCCGTCACACCGGCACGGGTGGCGGCAACCACTTCGTGCTCGGCGGCGCCACCCCTTCAGATTCTCCGTTCCTGCGCCGACCCGAGCTGCTGGGCAGCCTGGTGGCCTACTGGCACAACCACCCGTCCCTGTCCTACCTGTTCTCCGGTCTGTTCATCGGCCCGACCAGCCAGGCCCCGCGCGTGGACGAAGCCCGCAACGACCAGCTCTACGAGCTGGAGATCGCCCTCAAGGAGATCGCTCGCAACCGCCAGACCCACGGCGACCGGATGCCGCCCTGGCTGGTCGACCGGACGCTGCGCAACATCCTCATCGACGTCACCGGCAATACCCACCGCAGCGAGTTCTGCATCGACAAGCTGTACTCGCCCGACGGGCCGACCGGACGCCTGGGCCTGCTGGAGCTGCGCGCCTTCGAGATGCCGCCGCATGCCCGCATGAGCGTGGCCCAGCAGCTTCTGCTGCGCGCGCTGGTGGCGCGCTTCTGGCAACAGCCCTACACGGCCCGGCTGACCCGCTGGGGCACGGAGCTGCACGACCGCTTCCTGCTGCCCACCTTCGTGCGCATGGACTTCGAGGACGTGATCGCCGACCTCAACCGCTGCGGCTATGCGTTTGACATGGCCTGGTTCGAGCCGCACTTCGAGTTCCGCTTCCCCCTCGTCGGCGAAGTGGCCGCGCGCGGCATCGAGCTGACGCTGCGCAACGCGCTCGAGCCCTGGCATGTCATGGGCGAGGAAGGCGCCATCGGCGGCACGGTGCGTTACGTGGACTCGTCGCTCGAACGCCTGGAGGTCAAGGTCAGCGGCTACAACGACAGCCGCTACGTGATCACCTGCAACGGCCATGCCCTGCCGCTGCAGAGCACCGGAAGGGCCGGCGAGTTCGTCGCCGGGGTGCGCTACAAGGCCTGGAGCCCGCCTTCGGCGCTGCACCCCTCGATCCCGGCGCACGCACCGCTGGTGTTCGACATCGTGGACAACTGGATGGAGCGCTCGCTCGGTGGTTGCCAGTACCACGTCTCGCACCCGGGCGGCCGCAACTACGACAGCTTCCCGGTCAACGCCTACGAGGCCGAAAGCCGCCGCCTGTCTCGTTTCTTCCAGATGGGACACACCACCGGCCGCATGGTCGTGCGACCGGCCTCGCCCAGCCGCGAGTTCCCGTTCACCCTGGACCTGCGGCATCCCGCCTGAGGCCCGCGGGCGTGATGGATGCCGCTCAAGCCATGCGCAGGGTCCGGCGTGCCTGAACAACAACAGGCATACTCGGACCCGGTGAGCACCCCGTTTTCCGATTCGCTTTTCGACCAGGGTCCCGACACGGCCTCGCCCGGCGACTGCGCCCTGTCGCTGTCCGTGCCGGCCGACATCGGCCACCGGGATGAGCTGCGCGAGGACGGCGGTGCCGGGCTGACGCCGGCATGGCAACGGTTTTTCGAGTGCATCGGGCACGATGGCCTGGCCGACCTCGACCGCCGGGCCCGCAACCTGCAACGCCAGATCCGCGACAACGGCGTCACCTACAACGTGTACGCCGACGCCGCTGCCGGGCTGCAGCGCCCCTGGGCGCTCGACCTGTTCCCCATGATCGTCGGCGCCGACGACTGGGCCCACATCGAGACCGGCGTGCTCCAGCGCACGCGCCTGCTCAATGCCATGATGGCCGACCTCTACGGGCCCGGCGAGCTGCTCAGGCGCGCGTTGCTCCCGGCGGCGCTGGTCCAGGGCCACCCGGGCTTCCTGCGCGGCATGCAGGGAATCCGGCCCGCCGGCGACCACTGGCTGCACATCGTGGCCTTCGACCTGGCGCACGGCCCGGATGGGCAGTGGTGGGTCGTCGGCCAGCGCACCCAGGCGCCGTCCGGCCTGGGCTATCTGCTGGAAAACCGCATCGCCGTCTCGCGCCAGTTCCCGAAGGCCTTCGCGGGCCTTCGCGTGCAGCGCCTGGCCGCCAGCTACCGCGCCCTGATGGACAGCGTCAAGCGCATGGCGCCCCAGGGCGAGCAGGCACGCATCGCCCTGCTCACGCCCGGACCCTACAACGAAACCTATTTCGAGCACGCCTACCTGGCACGCTACCTGGGCATTGCCCTGGTCGAGGGCAACGACCTGACGGTCCGGGACGAGCGGCTCTACCTCAAGACCCTGCGCGGGCTGGAACCGGTCCATGCGCTGATCAAGCGCCTGGACGACGAGTGGCTAGATCCGCTCGAGCTCAGGGCCGACTCCACCCTGGGCGTTCCCGGCCTGCTGCAGGTGATCCGGGCGGGCAACCTGCTGCTGGCCAATGCCCCCGGCTCGGCCCCGCTGGAGTCCAGCGCCCTGCTGGGCTTTCTGCCGGCCATCAGCCGCCACCTGCTGGGCCAGGAGCTGGCACTGCCTTCGCTGGCCACCTGGTGGTGTGGCGAGGAGGCCGCCCTGCAGCAGGCCATGCCGCAACTCGGGCAGAGCGTGATCCGCCCGACCTACCCGCGTCCGGGCACCCAGACCGTGATCGGACACGGCCTGAGTGATCAGGCCATCGGCGAATGGTCCGACCGGCTGCTGCGCCAGTCCGAAGAGCACACGGTGCAGGCCTGGCTGCCGCTGTCGCAGACACCCACCTGGGACGGTCAGCGCCTGCTTCCGCGCTCGGCCATGCTGCGCGTCTTCGCCCTCTCGGACGGCCCCGGAAACTGGCGCGTCCTGCCCGGCGGACTGGTCCGGCTCGCGCCCCGCGGCCAGCTGGTGGCTGCCATGCAGCGCGGTGGCAGCAGCGCAGACTGCTGGGTCATGACCCGCGGCGAGGTCGACACCACGACGCTGCTGCCGTCCCAGCCGAGCTCGCTGGACATCGCGCAGCAGAAGCAGCCGGTGACCAGCCGCGCGGCGGAAAACCTGTTCTGGCTCGGACGCTACACGGAGCGTGCCGAGAACAGCGTGCGCCTGGCGCAGATCGCGCTCGACCACCTGGGCGGCGAAGAGCCGGGCTCCGGTCCGCTGCTGAGGTGGCTCTCGGCGGTCGCACGCGAGAACGCCCTGGTTCTGCCCGACGTGCCCGAACCCGCCGCGGCGGGACGGGTGTTCGCGCGCAGCCTGATCGCCAATCTCTGCCCCCGACCGGACGACCCGCTGGCCGGCCAGTCCTGCAGCGTGGGCTTCAACCTGCGCGCCCTGAAGTCGGCCGCATCCCAGGTGCGCGAGCGCCTGTCGCAGGAACACTGGAACCTGATCGAGCGCACCGAGGCGCAGTTCCGCCAGGACTGCGCCCGGCTGGCCAGCGGCGCCGAATACGCCCAGGCAGAGGCGATGTCCGCCCTGCTCAACGCCAGCGAGATGCTGGCGGCCATCACCGGCTCGCAGACCGACCGCATGGTGCGCGACGACGGCTGGCGCATGCTCTCGGTGGGTCGGCACATCGAACGCCTGGCCACGCTGGCCCGTGCCCTGGACCTGGGGCTGGAGCACGACGTCCTGCACGATGCGGCCGGCTTCGAGGCGGTGGTCGCGCTGTTCGACAGCACCATCACCTTCCATGCCCAGTACCAGCAGCGGCGCGACATGGTGGCGCTGGTGGACCTGCTGGTGATGGACCGGGACAACCCGCGCTCGCTGGCCTGGGTGGTGCAGACCCTGCGTTCGCGCCTGGCCCGGCTGTCGCAGAGCGCGGTGCCCCAGGATGCGGTGCTGGCCCTGGGCCTGCCCGACCCCGACACCTGGGTGCTGACGGAGTTGAGCCACTGGCAGCGCGATGCCGGCGGGCAGCGCCGCTGGTCGGCGCTGTCCGGGCTGCTGGTGGACTGCGAGGCCAGCGCCGTCGAGCTGTCGGACGAGATCACGCGGCTGCACTTCAGCCACGCCGACCGGCGCAAGCAGAGCATCTGAGAGGCCGCCCGGGATTTCACCGCCATGCTGCTGCGCGTTGTCCACCAGACCTCTTACCGCTACCAGGGTGACGTCGACCTGGCGCAGCACATGGCCTGCCTGTCACCGCGCGACAGCGCCTCCCAGACGGTGCGCCAGCACCGGCTCCTGATCCTGCCCGAGCCGGCCACCCGCCGGCAGCAGACCGACGCCTTCGGCAACCAGCGGACCTTCTTCGCCCTGCAGGCGCCCCACAGGCAGCTCGACGTGCTGGCCGACTCCCTGGTCGAGACACGCAGCCCCGCGCCGCCGGCGGGCGAGACATCGCTGCGCGACGCACCCTGGGAACAGGTGTGCGCGCACTTCCGGTACCGCGTGCAGGCCCCCTACGACCCGGCCGCCGAGTTCCTGTTTCCCTCTCCGATGGCTCCCCGGGACGTGGCGTTCAGCGACTTCGCCCAACCGTTCTTCGACGCCGGCCGGCCCCTGCTCGCCGCGGTGCAGGCCCTTTCGGCGCACATCCACCGCACGCTGCGCTACGAGACCGCCAGCACCGAGGTGCACACCCAGCCCCTGCAGGCGCTGCAGCAGGGCGCGGGCGTGTGCCAGGACTTCGCCCACGTCCTGATCGCGTGCCTGCGCAGCCTCGGCCTGCCGGCGCGCTACGTCAGCGGCTACCTCCTGACCCGGCCGCCACCCGGGCAGCCCCGGCTGATCGGTGCCGATGCCTCCCACGCCTGGGCCTCCGTCTACCTGCCCCGGCTCGACAGCGACCCGACCGCACCCTCGGGCGCATGGTTCGACCTCGACCCGACGAACAACCGCTGCGGCTGGGACAGCCCGGGCGAGGAATACGTGACCCTGGCCCTGGGGCGGGACTACACCGACGTCTCGCCGATGCGTGGCGTGATCCAGGGCAGCGCCCAGCACCGGCTGGAGGTCGCGGTCACCGTGGCACCGCCGCAGGACATCGCCGGCACGGACTTCGCCGGCGCAGCCGCGCCCCTGGCGCACCGGTGACGGCACCCTGCCCCGGGCCGTCCCGCTGTCCGGCGCTCGATAGAATGGGCCAGACCCCTCACCGCATCCGCCAACAGGAGACCCCATGAGTGCCTACGACCAGCTTGCCCGCCTGGGCATCACCCTGCCCCCCGTCGCCGTTCCGGCAGCCGCCTATGTGCCCTTCGTGCAGACCGGCAAGCTGGTGTTCCTCAGCGGCCACATCGCGCGCCGCGACGGCAAGCCCTGGGTCGGCCAGCTCGGGCTGACCATGAACACCGAAGAAGGCCAGGCCGCCGCGCGCGCCATCGCCATCGACCTGATGGGCACGCTGGAGGCCGCCTGCCGCGCCGCCGGCACCGACCTCAACGGCATCAAACGCATCGTCAAGCTCATGAGCCTGGTCAACAGCACGCCCACCTTCACCGAGCAGCACCTGGTCACCAACGGGGCCAGCGAACTGTTCGGCGAAGTCTTCGGCCCGCAGGTGGGCGCCCACGCCCGCAGCGCCTTCGGCGTCGCGCAGATCCCCCTGGGCGCCTGTGTCGAGATCGAGCTGATCGCCGAGCTGGCCTGAGCGGCGGGCCGGCGTCGATCCCGGAAGGAGCGAGGACGTCATGGGCACGATGCAACCCGTCCCGCTCGACAAGGCCAGCCGCCTGCTCAACCACGGCCCGACCGTGCTGGTGGGCAGCGCCCACGCGGGGCGCGCCAACATCATGGCCGCGGCCTGGGCCATGCCGCTGGACTTCACCCCGCCCAAGGTCGCGGTCGTCATCGACAAGGCCACCCTGACCCGCGAACTGGTCGAAGCCTCGGGCGTGCTCAGCGTCTGCGTGCCCTGCGTCGCCCAGGTGACGCTCACCCGAGCGGTCGGCAACGAGAGCGGCAGGGACCACCCCGACAAGCTGCAGCGCTGCGGCGTCTCGCACGAACCCGGGCCCCTGACCGGCTGCCCGCTGGTGCATGGCGCCATCGCCTGGATGGAATGTCGCGTGCTGCCGGCCACCGCGCATGTGGCGGGGCCTCACGACCTGGTATTGGCCGAGGTGGTCAGCGCCTGGGCGGATGAGCGGGTTTTCTCGAACGGACGATGGCACTTCGAGCGTGCGCCCGATGAACTGCGCAGCCTGCACCATGTGGCGGGTGG
>SBFS01000074.1 GCA_006227825.1 Burkholderiales bacterium
TTCATGCGGGTCCTGGTTCTTGGCAGCGGCGTCATCGGCACCACGGTCGCCTACTACCTGGCGCGCGACGGCCACGAGGTCGAGGTGGTCGACCGCCAGCCCGGCCCGGCGCTGGAGACCAGCTACGCCAACGCCGGCGAGGTCTCGCCCGGCTACTCCGCCCCCTGGGCCGGCCCGGGTGTGCCGCTCAAGGCCATCCAGTGGCTGCTCATGCACCACAGCCCGCTGGTCATCAAGCCCATGCTGGACCCGGCCATGTGGCGCTGGGGCCTGGCCATGCTGCGCAACTGCACCGAGGCGCGCTACCAGGTCAACAAGGGCCGCATGGTGCGGCTGGCCGAGTACAGCCGCGACTGCCTCAGGCAGTTGCGTGCCGACATCGGCATCGAGTACGACCACCGCGAGCAGGGCACGCTACAGCTGTTCCGCACCCAGAAACAGCTCGACGGCACCGCCAAGGACATCGACATCCTGAAGCAGTACGGCGTGCCCTACCAGCTGCTCGACCGTGACGGCTACCTGCAGTACGAGCCCGCGCTGGCCGACGTGAAGGACAAGTTCGTCGGCGCGCTGCGCCTGCCCGGCGACGAGACCGGCGACTGCTTCAAGTTCACCAACGCCCTGGCCGAGAAAGCGAAGGCGCTGGGGGTGCAGTTCCGCTTCGGGGTGGGCATCGATGCCCTGGAGCACAGCGGCCAGCGCATCACCGGCGTGCGCACCCGCGAAGGCCTCAAGACGGCCGACCGTTACGTGCTGGCCCTGGGCAGCTACTCCACCGCCATGCTCGCGCCGCTGGGCATCCGCATCCCGGTGTACCCGGTCAAGGGTTTCTCGATCACCGTGCCCATCACCCGGGCCGACAAGTCGCCCGAGTCGACCATCATGGACGAAACCCACAAGGTCGCCGTCACCCGCCTGGGCGACCGCATCCGTGTCGGCGGCACGGCGCAGCTCTCGGGTTTCGACCTGCAACTCAACGAAGGCCGGCGCAAGACGCTGGAGTTCGTCGTCACCGACCTCTTCCCCCAGGGGGGCGACGTGTCCAGGGCCGAGTTCTGGACCGGCCTGCGGCCGATGACACCCGACGGCACCCCCATCGTGGGCGGCTGCCGCTTCGACAACCTGCTGCTGTCCACCGGCCACGGCACGCTCGGCTGGACCATGGCCACCGGCACCGGCCGCGTCATGGCCGACCTGGTGGCCGGGCGCACGCCCGAGATCAGCATGGAAGGCCTGACGGTCGAGCGCTACCGCTGAGCCCTGCCCCCGGGGCGCAAGCCCTTCCGGCAGCCGGGCACCCGCGCTGCGGGAACCCGCCCCCCCGGGCACGGGTCACAGGCGCGTGCGGGCGATGGCGCCATTCCTGTTTTTTCTACGTGAATTTCAGAGAACCTATGGTTTTTTGGATGGCCGCCCAGCCCTACCATCCAACGTCCATTCTTCCCGCTCGGAGACGCACATGAAAAAACTGTTTTCCCTCTTCGCCGTGGTCCTGTCGCTCGGACTGGCCGCGGTGTCCTTCGATGCCGAGGCCCGGCGTCTGGGCGGCGGCGGTTCGCTGGGCGTGCAGCGCCAGGCCACACCGCCCACCGCACCGGCGACCACCCCGCGCCAGGCGCCCAACAACGCCACCCCGCCGGCCACCACGCCCCAGCGCAGCTGGATGGGCCCGATCGCCGGCCTGGCCGCCGGCCTGGGCCTGGCGGCCCTGGCCCACCACCTGGGCTTCGGCGAGGCCTTCGCCAACATGCTCATGATCGGCCTGCTGGTCGTGGCCGCCATCGCCGTCATCGGCTTCATCATGCGCCGCAAGGCCGGTGCCCAGAACGGCGGCATGGCCTACGCCGGTGCCTCGGCCGGTCAGGGCGCCGCCCAGCCGTCCGCGTTCCGCATGCCCACCCCGCCCGTTTCGGCCAGCCCGTCGGCACCCGCCGCCGGCGGCTCGATGATCGGCGCCAACCTGCGCGGCGCCACGGGCTCCATCCCGGCCGACTTCGACACCGCCAGCTTCGCCCGCAACGCCAAGGTGCAGTTCATCCGCCTGCAGGCCGCGCACGACGCCGGCAACCTGGAAGACATCCGCGAGTTCACCACGCCGCAGATGTTCGGCGAGATCAGCATGGACATCCGCGACCGCGGCCAGGCCCCGTCGCAGACCGATGTGGTCTCGCTCGACGCCGAGGTCATCGACGTGCAGGAAGAAGGCCACCAGTACGTGGTGAGCGTTCGCTTCACCGGCAGCATCCGTGAAGACGGCGCCGCCGCCGAGGCTTTCGACGAAACCTGGCACCTGACCAAGCCCGTGCAGGGCAGCGGCGGCTGGGTTCTGGCCGGCATCCAGCAGAACGCCTGAGCCAACACCTGACCGCGCCGGGCTGACCCTGCCCGGCCCCAGGGCGCACCGGCTGCGGTCGGCGCGCCCTGGTCTTTTGGGCACCGCCCACCTTCCTGCTCCCGGCACTGGGACAATACGCCCCATGGATGCATTCATCGGCCTCATGCTGCTGGTCCTGGGCGGCTACACCCTCAAGACATTCGACGAACGCCAGCGCATCGAACTGCTGGGCCGCAAGCTCAGCCCCTACCGGCTGGAGCCGCTGATGGCCGAGCTGCTCGACGGCTACCTGCGCGCCCTGGCCGAAAACGACGCCGACCGCAGCGCCACGCTCTGGCAGGACCTGGCGGCCACCGAGGCCCGCCTGAACGAGCAGATGCAGACCTTCGCCGCCGACCTCTCGGACGTCTGGGGCGAGAAGGTGCGGGTCAGCCGCCTGCCGTTCAGCCTGCCCATGGCCACACGCCT
>SBFS01000063.1 GCA_006227825.1 Burkholderiales bacterium
CCAAGTACGGCATCGAGAAGGACGTGGGCTACATCTCCACCGGCGGCGGCGCCTTCCTGGAGGTGCTCGAGGGCAAGACCCTGCCGGCCTTCGAGATCCTCGCCCGACGGGCCGCGCACTGAATCTTTCAACCCAACGGAGACCTCTTCATGGCCCTCATCTCCCTTCGCCAGCTGCTCGATCACGCCGCCGAGCACAACTACGGCCTGCCGGCCTTCAACGTCAACAACATGGAGCAGGTCCAGGCCATCATGCAGGCGGCCGCGCAGGTCGACAGCCCGGTCATCCTGCAGGGCTCGGCCGGTGCGCGCTCCTATGCCGGCGAGCCCTTCCTGCGGCACCTGATCGCCGCCGCCATCGAGATGTACCCACACATCCCGGTCTGCATGCACCAGGACCACGGCGCCTCCCCTGGCGTGTGCTTTCGCTCCATCCAGTCGGGCTTCTCGTCGGTGATGATGGACGGCTCGCTGCTCGAGGACGGCAAGACGCCCGCCAGCTACGACTACAACGTCGACGTGACCCGCAAGGTGGTCGACCTGGCGCACGCCTGCGGCGTCTCGGTCGAGGGCGAACTGGGCTGCCTGGGCTCGCTGGAGACCGGCAAGGCCGGCGAGGAGGACGGTCACGGCGCCGAGGGCGAGCTCGACCATTCGATGCTGCTGACCGACCCCGACGAGGCCGCCGACTTCGTGCAGAAGACCCAGGTGGATGCATTGGCGATTGCCATCGGCACCAGCCACGGCGCCTACAAGTTCACCCAGAAGCCCACCGGCAAGGTGCTGCGCATCGACCGCGTGCGCGAGATCCACCAGCGCATCCCCAACGTGCACCTGGTGATGCACGGCTCATCGAGCGTGCCCGAAGACTGGCTGGCCATCATCAACCAGTACGGTGGCGACATGGGCCAGACCTACGGGGTGCCGGTCGAGGAGATCGTCGAGGGTATCCGCAACGGTGTGCGCAAGGTCAACATCGACACCGACCTGCGCATGGCCAGCACCGGTGCCATCCGCAGGTTCCTCGCCGAGGACCGCAAGAACTTCGACCCGCGCAAGTTCTACAAGGAAGCCACCAAGGCGATGCAGGCCATCTGCGCCGCGCGCTACGAGGCCTTCGGCGCTGCCGGCATGGCCTCCAGGATCACCCGGGTGCACAGCCTGGAGGCGATGCAGAAGCGCTACGACAAGGGCGAGCTGGCGGCCCGGGTCGCCGCCTGACGGTAACCTGCAGGACAGGTGCCGCGGTGGCGCCTGCGCTAGATTGCAGGGGATGAGCCGTCCCCTGCATGCCGACCCCTCGGTCATCGATTCCCGTCAGGCGGCCTGGCGGCTGCTGGTGGCCCTGGGGCTCGTGGTGCTGGGCAACAGCAGCATGTACGTGGTCTCGGTGGTGCTGCCCACCGTGCAGGGCGAGTTCGGCATCGACCGCGCCAGCGCCTCGCTGCCCTACACCTTCATGATGGTCTGCCTGGGCGTGGGCGGCATCTGGATGGGGCGCCTGGCCGACCGCCACGGACTGATGAAGGTGATGTGGCTGGGCGGGCTGGCCGTGGGCGCCGGTTTTGTCGGCGCGGCCCAGGCCGGCAGCATCTGGACCTTCGGCCTGGCCCACGGCATGCTGGGGCTCATCGGCGGCGCCTCCACCTTCGCGCCCCTGCTGGCCGACACCTCGCAGTGGTGGAACCGGCGGCGCGGCATCGCGGTGGCCATCTGCGCCAGCGGCAACTACATCGCCGGCGCCCTGTGGCCACCGCTGGTGCAGCACGGCATCGAGACCATCGGCTGGCGCCCCACCTACACCCTCATGGGCCTGGTCTGCGGCCTGGGCATGCTGGCCCTCTCGGGCCTCATGCGCCAGCGCCCGCCGCTGGCCCCGCCGGTGCCGGTGCCCGCGGACCCGGCGGGCGCGACAGCCACACCGGGCCACAGCCGTCCCTTCGGCATGTCCCCGTCCCGGGCGCAATGGCTGCTGTGCGTGGCCGGTGTCGGCTGCTGCGTGGCGATGTCCATGCCGCAGGTGCACATCGTGGCCTACTGCACCGACCTGGGCTTCGGCGCCGCCCGTGGCGCCGAGATGCTCTCGCTCATGCTGGCCAGCGGCATCGTCAGCCGGCTGGTCTCCGGTTACATCTGCGACCGCATCGGCGGGATCCGGACGCTGCTGCTGGGTTCGGCGCTGCAGGGGGTGGCCCTGCTGCTCTTCCTGCCCTTTGACGGCATGGTGTCGCTCTACGTCATCTCGGCGCTGTTCGGCCTGTTCCAGGGCGGCATCGTGCCGTCCTACGCCATCATCGTGCGCGAGCATTTCCCGCTGCACGAGGTCGGCGCCCGGGTTGGCGCCGTCATCATGGCGACGCTGGTGGGCATGGCCCTGGGCGGCTGGCTCTCGGGCTGGATCTTCGACATGACCGGCAGCTACGACGCCGCCTTCGTCAACGGCATCGCCTGGAACCTGCTGAACCTGGCGATTGCGGGTTGGTTGTACCTGCGGTTGCGGCGACCGGGCGGTGGGGCAGGGCGGTCGGCGGGGATGGCGGCGGTTTCAGGTTGATGTGAGGGGCCGGGTTTCGGCCCGGCGGCCGACCTTCTTTTCTTTGTTTCGCCAAAGAAAAGAAGGCAAAAGAAAGGCGAGCCGGATGCGCTGTCCCTCCGCTGCGCTGCGGGCACGCTGCGTTGCTCGGCCTGGGCGGGGTGGCGCGCAAACTCGCCTTCGGCTCAGACAAGCGCGCCCCCTGATCCGCCCAG
>SBFS01000135.1 GCA_006227825.1 Burkholderiales bacterium
CGTCGAGCCGCCCGGGCGTCACGCGCGCATGCAGCCGGTCATCGATCTGCACCGCCGGCGACGAGGCGCACAGGCCCAGGCAGTACACCGGCTCCAGCGTCACCGCACCGTCCTCGCGCGTGCCGTGGCGGCTGCAGCCCAGGCGGCGCTCGGCGTGGGCGAGCAAGGCCTCGGCGCCGCAGGCCAGGCAGGCCTCGGCGGCGCACACCTGCACCACGGTGCGCCCCGGTGGCGTGCGCCGGAAATGGTGGTAGTAGCTGATGACGCCGTGCACCTCGGCGCGCGACCGGTTGAACACCTGGGCCAGCACCGGCACCGCCTCGTCGGGCACATGGCCCAGCGCATCCTGCACCGCATGCAGGGCCGGCAGCAGCCCGCCCGGCGTGGCGGCGTGGCGGCCGGCCAGGGTGCGCACCGTCTCCAGCGTGTCGTTCATCGTGGCTTGTCTCCGGGAATCGGTCTGAATAGGTGGCCCGGAGCATATGAAACCCCGCAGCCCCTCCTGCGGCGCATTGTCTGGCTTTCCATCAGCAGTCGCAATATGATCGGAGCCCCGCATCAAATAAGTGACAGACAGCCTATTTGACGCTTATTCTTCACCGAGCGCCGGAGGCCGCGTCCATGTTCAACGTCTCGATCCGCCCGCTGTGGACCATCGCCGACGACCGCGGCCGCAGCCTGGGCGAACACGTGGTGGCGCTGCTGGTGCAGGTCAGCGAGCGCGGCAGCCTGGCCTCCGCCTGCGAGGCGGTCGGTGTGTCCTACCGCCACGCCTGGCAACTGCTGCGCGAGGCCGAGGCGCTGTTCGGCCAGCCCCTGCTGACCATGGCGCGCGGCCGCGGTTCGCAGCTGGCGCCGCTGGGCGAACGCCTGGTCTGGGCGCACCACCGGGTGCAGGCCCGGCTCTCGCCCATGCTGGACTCGCTCTCCTCCGAGCTGGCCGCCGAGATCGAAAAGGCCCTCGCCCCCGACCCGGACCGGCTGCGCATCCACGCCAGCCACGGCTTTGCCGTGCAGGCGCTCAAGGACTTCATGGAGCGCGGCGGGCTGGCGCACGAGCTCAAATACTGCGGCGGCGCCGAGGCGCTGGAGGCGCTGGCGGCCGGCCAGTGCGATGTCGCCGGCGTCCATGTGCCGATCGGGCCCTTCGAGGCCGCCGCCGTCGCCCACCACAGGCGCTGGCTCGATCCGCAGCGCCAGCGCGTCATCCGGCTGGCCACCCGCCGCCAGGGCCTGATCACCCGGCCGGGCAACCCGAAGAAGATCTTCGGCGTGGCCGACCTGGCGCGGCCCGACGTGCGCTTCATCAACCGCCAGGCCGGCTCGGGCACCCGCTTCCTGCTCGACCTCATGCTGGCCGAAGCCGGCATCCAGGCGGCCGCTGTGCGCGGTTACGAGCAGTGCGAGTTCACCCACGCGGCGGTGGCGGCCTTCGTCGCCAGCGGCATGGCCGATGTCGGCATGGGGGTGGAGGTGCCGGCGCGCGAGTTCCGGCTCGACTTCACCCCCATCCAGCAGGAGCGCTACTTCCTGGTCTGCCACGCCGACCGGCTCGAGACGGCGCCGCTGCAGCAGCTGCTGGCCATCCTGGGCAGCCCCGACTACCGCACCGCAATCGACCGCCTGCCCGGTTACGCCGCCGACGCCCTGGGCCAGGTCCAGCCGCTGGCCGAGGTCCTGCCCGGCCTGCAGGCCCCGCTCAGCCGCGCACGGGGCGCAAGCCGCGGACCACGCCGCTCTGCAGCTTGAGACGGCGCTCGGTCTCCTTCGTGAAGTCGGCCATCGCGGCCGCAAACGGCCGCGCGAACAGCTTCTCCGGCACGGCCAGCGCCTTGATGCTGCCCGGATCTGCTCCCTTGACCAGGTCGGCCGGCTTCAGGGTGGCCTCCACCATCCGGCCCAGCACCAGGTCCTCGAAGTCTTCTTCGTCGATGTCCGAGCCCTCGAAGCGCTTGCCCAGCTCCATCAGGTGGCGCTGCGGAATCTGCCGCAGCTCATGCGCCAGTTCCCAGATCCGCTCGGTCACCCAGCAGGGGCCGTAGACCTTGCCCAGGTGCAGCCGCAGCGCCCGGCCCAGCTCGGCCGTGCTGGCGCCCGGGTGGTATTCCTGGAAGCCGACGCTCTCGAAGTGGCTGGCCACGACCGAGAGGTAGAGGCAGCGGGTCGAGAAACCGGGCGGATTGAGCCACAGCGCCAGGTTGATGAAGTAGCGGCTGATCTTCTTCCAGTCGTCGTTGTTGGCGGCCCGCAGGGCATTGATGTTCACGTCCATCCAGTGGTGCCAGGTGGAATCGGTGGCCACCCGGCCGACGCCGGCCCGGTGCCCGTCGTACACGGCGATCATCGGGTTGTTGCTGCGTCCCGGCTGCGCACCCTTGGCGAAGTTCCAGTCGTCGCTGTCGAGGTTGCTGCCATAGGCAATGATCTGCGGCTGCGGTTTCGGCCCACCGTCGGTGGCATTGGGGTACTCGGGCTCGTTCCTGAACTTCTTGTTGGCCGAGAGGTTGGGGTTGGGCACGCACAGGCCCTCGTGGGCATGATCGGGCATCACGTCGATGGGTCCCAGGGTGGGGTGGCACAGCACCGGGTGCGGGCGCTTGCGCTTTCCTGCAAAGGGCCAGTACACCGACTTCCAGGCAACCCAGCGGATCGGCTGCACGGTCAGGTCGCCCTGATGCGCCCCGTTGCTCAGAAAGGCGGGTCCGCCGGCCTGGAAGCTGGTCACCGGCGGCGGCGGCCGCAGGGTGTCGATGCGGTTGATGCCGCCGATGGGGGGAACCCCGTCGGCATTGGTCCACCGGCGCATGGTGCCCAGACGCGGAATCCGGCGGCACATCGAAGCACCCAGGAAATGATGGTCGCCGGTGCCGAACAGGCCGCCCTTGCGGTCCTTCATCCACTGGTCGAGCTTGTTGAGCTCCGGGTTGGAGGCCGGCAGGGCCCCGGCCGCGTCGATCTGGCTGTCGTCGGCACTTCCCGAGTTGTTCGGCTTGAAGCCGAAGCACCAGATCTGTTCGTAGCGGTCGATCACGTCGGCACCGCCGGTGGCCGAGTTGAACCGGAACCCCCGGTACTTCGGCTGGGTGGGGCCCGGGTTGGCGACCACGCTGAAGGCTTCGTTGCTGCGCAGTGCGATGTCGACACGGAACTTCATGCAGCCCACCGTCGTGCTGCGCAGAAGCTCGATCACCGAGGCGATGCCGAACGAGTTGCTCGGCGTCGTGGAGATTTCCACGTCGACCACGATCAGGATGTCGACGCACGACTTCAGACGCCAGGGCTTGAGCCAGTCGACGATGCGGCTCTGGAAATGGGGGTGGATTTCGATGTCCCTGAGGAACTCCGCAGGTGTGAGCATGATGGGTCTCCTGGTTGGCTGGTTGGGGGCGCTGCGCCGGCCTGGGCCGTGCGCCGTCCAGTGTGGAAACCGCAGCGTCCGCGCGCATCCTCCATCGGAGGGACTGCGCCTGGCCCGCATCCCCCATCGGAGGTAAGGGGGCGATGGCGCCTTCGGGAACTTGCGTTTGTCCTGCGCCGCTGTATCGTGTCGGGCATGCAAGACGACATCCCCACCCTGCGCCGCATCCTGGCGCGCGACCGCACCATTGCCGTGGTCGGTCTTTCGGCCGAGTGGCACCGGCCCAGCTATTTCGCGGCCAAGTACATGCAGGAGCACGGCTACCGCATCGTGCCGGTCAACCCGCGCTACCCCGAGATCCTGGGCGAGAAGAGCTACGCCCGGCTCGAGGACATTCCCTTCCCGGTCGACATGGTCGATGTGTTTCGGCGCGAGGAAGAGATCACGGCCATCGCCCGCAGCGCGGTCGCCATCGGCGCGAAGTCGCTGTGGCAGCAGCTTGGCCTGAAGAACGCGGAGGCCGACCGCATCGCCACCGCGGCTGGCCTGGACAGCATCTGGGACCGCTGCGTCAAGATCGAGCACGCCCGCCTCTTCGGCGGCCTCAACTGGGCCGGTGTCAACACCAAGGTGATCTCGGCCCACCGGCCGGGCCAGGGGTGAGCGCCATGGCCGACCGCAGCTTCCAGCCCGAGACCCTGGCCATCCACGCCGGCCAGATTCCCGACGCCGCCACCGGCGCGCGCGCCCTGCCCATCTACCAGACCACCAGCTTCGTGTTCGACAGCGCCGACCACGCGGCCAGCCTGTTCAACCTGCAGACCTTCGGCAACGTCTACTCGCGCCTGTCCAACCCCACGGTGGCGGCGCTGGAGGAGCGCGTGGCCGCGCTCGAAGGCGGCCGGGCCGCCGTGGCCACCGCCAGCGGCATGGCCGCCGAGGCCCTGGCGCTGACCACGCTGCTGCAGGCCGGCGACCACGTGGTCGCCGCCGGTGCGCTCTATGGCGGCAGCGTCACCATGCTGGCGGTCAATCTCAGGAAGTTCGGTATCGAGACCACCTTCGTCGACGCCACCGACCCCGAGGCCTTCGCCGCCGCCATCCGGCCCCAGACCCGCGCGCTCTATGCCGAGACCCTGGGCAACCCCAGCATGGTCGTGCTGGACATCCAGGCCGTGGCCGACGTGGCCCACGCGCACGGCCTGCCGCTGGTGGTGGACAACACCGTGCCCAGCCCCTTCCTGTGCAACCCGATCCGCTTCGGCGCCGACATCGTGGTGCACAGCGCGACCAAGTACCTGGCCGGCCACGGCACCACGCTGGGCGGCTTGGTGGTCGAGAGCGGCCAGTTCGACTGGGCCAACGGCCGGTTTCCGGGCATGACCGAGCCCTCGCCCGGCTACCACGGTGTCCGGTTCTTCGAGACCTTCGGCGACTTCGCCTTCACCATGCGTTGCCGCATGGAGGGCCTGCGGGTGTTCGGCGCCTCGCTCGCGCCCACCAGCGCCTGGCAGATCCTGCAGGGCGTCGAGACCCTGCCGCTGCGCATGGAGCGCCATTGCAGCAACGCGCTGGCGGTGGCGCAGTACCTCAGGGACGACCCGCGCGTGGGCTGGGTCAGCTACCCCGGCCTGCCCAGCCATCCGCAGCACGACCTCATGAAGCGGCAGATGCGCGGCGCCTCGGGCCTGCTGGCCTTCGGCGTCAAGGGTGGCATGGCGGCGGGCGTGAAGTTCATCGAGAGCGCGCAGTTCATGAGCCACCTGGTCAACATCGGCGACACACGCACCCTCATCAGCCATCCGGCCAGCACCACCCACCGCCAGCTCGACGAGGCGCAACAGCTGGCCGCCGGCGTGCCGCCGGACATGGTGCGCATCTCGGTCGGGCTGGAGCACATCGACGACATCCTCTGGGACATCGACCAGGCGCTGGAGCGGGCCGTGAACGCCTGAGCAGGCCGCCCATGTCCCTGTCCGCCCCGGCCCGCCTCGCGCTGCTCGGCTGCGGCGCGGCGGCTGCCGCGCTGCTGCAGGCCGCCGAACCCGGGCCCGCGACCTGGGCTTTCGAGCCCGCACGCGACCGCTTCGAGCCCTCGGCGCTGCTGGACCTGCGTCCCCTCAACGAAGACCTGGCCGGCCAGTCCGGCTTCGTGCGCACCGACGGCCAGGGCGGATTTCTGCGAGGCGACGGACAGCCGATCCGCTTCTGGGCGGTCAACACCGACCTCGCCCGCCGTGCGCCCGTGGCCGAGCGCCCGCTTTGGGGTCCGGGTGGCGAAGACCTGGCCCACCACGCCCGGTTCCTGGCCAAGCGCGGCGTCAACATGGTTCGCCTGCACCGCCAGATCAGCCCCGACCTCCAGGCGAACCCCGACGCGGCCCTGACCGACATCGACGAGGCCGAGCGCGACGCCATCTGGCGCACCGTGGCCGCCATGCGGCAGGAGGGCATCTACACCACGCTCTCGCCCTACTGGGCGGTGCCGATGAAGTTCGCGCAGCGCTGGGGCATCCAGGGCGGGCATGAACAGTCGGCGCTGGGCCTGCTGTTCTTCGACGAGCAGCTTCAGGAAGCCTACCGCTCCTGGCTGCGCCGGCTGCTGACCGAGAAGAACCCCTACACCGGTGTGCCGCTGGCGCAGGACCCGAGCCTGGCCATCCTGCAACTGCAGAACGAGGACAGCCTGCTGTTCTGGACGGTCGACGGCATCCGGGGAGCGCAGCGCGAGGCGCTGGAGCGCCGCTTCACCGACTTCGTGCGCCACAGGCACGGTTCGCTGCCGGCGGCCCTGCTGGCCTGGCGCGCACACGGCGTCCACCGCGACCACCTGCTGCAAGGACGCCTGGCGCTGTTGTCCGTGTGGGAGCTGACGCAGCCCGCCGCGTCCGAAGGGCCGGCGCGCCGTCTGGCCGACCAGACCGAGTTCCTGGCCCGCACCATGCACGACTTCAACCGCCGCACGGTCGATTTCCTGCGTCAGGAGCTGGGCGTGCAAAGCCTCGTCAACGCCGGCAACTGGAAGACCGCCAGCGCCGAGCGCCTGGCCGATGTCGAGCGCTGGAGCTACACCCCCGGCGAGGTCGACGCGGTCAACCACTACTTCAGCGACCTGCACCAGGGCCCGTACGGGGGCTGGGCCATCGTGGCCGGCGACCGCTTCACCGACGAGAGCGCCCTGCGCGCCCCCTGGCGCCTGCCGGTGAACCTGCGCCAGACGCTGGGCCGGCCCATCATGGTCACCGAGAGCAGCTGGGTGCCGCCCAACAGCCACGGGGCCGAGGCGCCCTTTCTCATCGCCGCCTACACCTCACTGACCGGTGTCGCCGGCTACCACTGGTTCGCCATCGGCCAGGACGCCTGGGCCACCCCGCGCTCGGCCAACGGCTACCTGCCCTCGCTGCAGAAGTGGACCTTCGGCAGCCCCGACATCCTGGGCAGTTTCCCGGCCGCCGCCCTGGCCTACCGGCGCGGCGACATCCGCCGCGGCCAACCGGTGCTCATGGACGAACGCCCGCTGTCCTCGCTCTGGCAGCGCGACCCCGTCTCATTGCCCGAGCAGCCCGGCTTCGACCCCAACCGCGACGAGGCCTCGCGACAGGCGCTTGCAGCCGCCCGCCAGGGCCCGGTGCCGCCCGAGACCTTCCTGGTCGGGCCGGTGCAGGTCGCCTTCGGCGCCGGTCAGGCCCGGGTCACCATGGCCGACCTCTCACGCTTCATCGGGCCCCAGCGCGTGCGCGCCAACACCGGCGAGCTGGTGCTCGACCACCACAGGGGCGTGGCCACCATCGACACCGCGCGCACCCAGGGCGTGGCCGCGCACTTTGCCCAGGCGCGCGAACACCGGCTCAGTGTGCTGGGTGTCCGCTCGGACAACGACTTCGGCGCGCTCATGGCGGTCTCGCTCGACGGCCAGCCGCTGGCCAGCTCGGGTCGGGTGCTGCTGCAGTACGCCACCCGCAGCCGCCCCACCGGCTGGCAGGACCGGCCCGCCACCCTGCGGCTGGAGGGCGGCGCCACGGTGCAGGGGAGGGAGGTGGTCTCGTTCGGCCAGGCGCCCTGGCGCGTGGTGCAGCCGCAGGTCGAGGTCTCGCTGCGCAACCCCGGGCTGCGCCGGGCCACCGCGCTGGACATGAACGGCATGCCGCTGGCCGAGGTGCCTGTGCAGCGCAACGCCGATGGCCTGCGCCTGCGCTTTCCGGCCGGCAGCATGTACGTGGTGCTGCGCTAGCGGCCCACCCGCGGCCAGTTCGCCAGCACGGCCTCGAACATCGCCCGGCTGTCCGTGATCACCTTGGTGCGCCAGTGGGGCGACGAGGGGTAGAACATCTCGCGGTAGTCCCCCTTGATGCGCTCCTCGTCGGCCGGCGAGGCGTAGCCGAACTGCGCGCCCTGGTTCTCCAGCACGGTGATGTGCAGCGACTTGATCGAGCCCAGCGTCTTCTGGCTGTCCATCGTGCCGTACTCGAACACCGCCGGCAGGTGGGTGCCGCCGCTGCGCAGGCGGCCCAGCCAGCCGGCGAAATCGCCGGTGACGGTGTAGAAGTCGTC
>SBFS01000098.1 GCA_006227825.1 Burkholderiales bacterium
TAGCCGTGGGCGCAGTGCAGCTCCAGCCAGTCGAAGCCGGCGGCGGCGGCGCGGCGCGTGGCGGCCACGAAGTCCTCGCGCACCCGGTCCATGTCCTCGCGCGTCATGGCGCGCGGCACCTGGCCGTCGGGCAGATAGGGCTGGGCCGAGGCGGCCAGCAGCGGCCAGTTGCCCTCGGGCAGGGCCTGGTCCATGCCACCGCCCTGCCAGGGCGCGCAGGTCGAACCCTTGGGCCCGGCATGGCCGATCTGGATGCCGATGCGGGCGTCGGTCTGACCATGCACGAAGTCGGTGATGCGCTTCCAGCCGGCCGTCTGTTCGTCGCTCCAAAGCCCCGGGCAGCCGGGGGTGATGCGGGCATCGGGGCTGGGGCAGGTCATCTCGGCCATGACCAGCGCGGCGCCGCCCAGGGCGCGCGCGCCCAGGTGGGCCAGGTGGTAGTCGCCGGGCAGTCCGTCGGTGCAGCTGTACTGGGCCATGGGCGAGACCATGACGCGGTTCTTGAGCGTCACGGACCGCACCTTCCACGGTGTGAACATGGGTGGCACGACGCCTTTGACCTCTGCTGTGCCCGTCTGCGCAGCCGCCCGCGCGGCGAACCAGCGCTCGTAGCCCTCCAGCCAGCCCTTGTCGCGCAGGCGCAGGTTCTCGTGGCTGATGCGCTGGCTGCGGGTGAGCATGGAGTACATGAACTGCTCGGGTTCGAGCTGGTCGCAGTAGCGCTGGCCGCAGACCTCGAACCATTCCATGGCGTTCCAGGCCGCGTTCTGCAGGCGAAGCACGTCGACCGCGCGCACCGCCTGGTAGCGCTCCAGCACCTCGGGAATGTGTTCGGGCGTGTCGCCGGCGATCTGGAACTGGCGCGCCAGCTCCATCGCATCCTCGATGGCCAGCTTGGTGCCCGAGCCGATGGCGAAGTGGGCCGTGTGCACCGCATCGCCCATCAGCACCACGTGGCTGCCGTGCTCGTTGCGCAGCCACCACTGGTCGCAGCGCACGCGCTGGAAGTTCAGCCAGGCCGAGCCGCGCAGGTGCCGCGCGTTGGTCATGAGTTTGTGGCCCTGCAGCGTGTCCCTGAACAGGTTTTCGCAGAAGGCGATGCTTTGCTCCTGGTCGGCCTTGTCCAGCCGGTGGGCCAGCCAGACATGCTCCGGGCATTCGACGATGAAGGTGGTCGTGCTGTCGTCGAACTTGTAGATGTGGGCCTGGAACCAGCCGTGCTCGGTCTTCTGGAAGTCGAAGGTGAAGGCGTCGTACAGGCGGTGGGTGCCCAGCCAGATGTAGCGGTTGGGCCGCACCACGATGTCGGGGCGGAAGGTGTCGGCGTACTTCGTGCGGATGCGCGAGTTGATGCCATCGCTGGCGATGACGAGGTCGGCGTCCGGGAAGTCCAGGTCGGACTCGACGTCGGTCTCGAACTGCAGTTGCACGCCCAGCTGCTCGCAGCGCGCCTGCAGGATGTTGAGCAGCTTCTTGCGCCCGATGCCGACAAAGCCGTGACCGCCCGAGCGGATGGTCCGTCCCTTGAACAGCAGCTCGATGTCGTCCCAGTGGTTGAATGCGAGCTGGATCTCGTTGGCGGTCTCGATGTCCCAGGCGCGCATGTTGTCCATGGTCGCGTCGGAGAACACCACGCCCCAGCCGAAGGTGTCGTAGGGCTTGTTGCGCTCGACCACGATCACCTCGTGGGCCGGGTCGAGCTTCTTCATCAGCAGGCCGAAGTACAGGCCGGCCGGGCCGCCACCGATGCAGACGATTTTCATGGGGGTCTCCTGGCTGGCGCAATCCGGGGATGCGGCGTGCGCGCGGGCTTCCGGCAATGTCAGCCCGTCATCGGATTCTTAAATAGTTTAGACCTAAACAATATAGGGAAAGCCCTAGTCAATCGATCCCGGGTCGCTTGCCAGGTCATCGCGGCTTGTTGATGCCCGTCAAAACAGAAGGTCACGGAAGGCGTAGATTGGTGATGCCCCGATCGGTGGGTCATGCGGAGACACCCCTTGAATCATCCAATCAATTCTCTTGTCCGGAGCGGCCTGGCCGGTGTGTTTTGTGCCGGCGCCTTGGTCGGCGGTCTGGTTCTCCCGTCGATGGCATGGGCCGAAGAGTTCAACCTGCGCCACGCGCATGTGCGGGAGAGCTATCTCGCCGCCGGCAACTACACCCGTGTGGGCGTTGCCTTTCTGCGCCAAGCGGATGGCCGACTTGAACCGGCCACCCTCCAGCTGCGAGGCTTGCTCACGGGAGCACAGGGCGATCGCTGGTATGGAATGCGCGCCCAGCTGACGTACCGTTTCAATGACGGATCGACCATTGAGGCGAACATGGAGGGACGCTTCCGTCGCAACGAGATGGGCGACATCTCGGGTGCGCAGGAAGCCACCGGTGAGCTGACCGGCGGCACCGGCCGTTTCCAGGGTATCGAGGGCCGTTTCACCCTGAAGGGCGAAGGCGGCCTCTCACCGTTGACGCCCGGTGTGCTGGCCGACGTCTACGGCGACCTGACCGGCGAATACCGCCTGCCGGCACGCCAGTAGGACCGCGCACGCCGGCGGCACGGGACCGGCCGGCGTGAGGCACGGCCCGCCTCAGCGGCTGCCGCGCGAGAGCAGGGCGTTGAGCAGGATGGCGCCGAAGGTCGCGGTGCCGATGCCCCCGAGGGCGAACTCGCCGAACCTCAGGGTGAAGTCGCCGGTGCCCAGCACCAGGGTGATGGCCGCCACCAGCAGGTTGCGGTTGTC
>SBFS01000160.1 GCA_006227825.1 Burkholderiales bacterium
CATCTTTGTGACCCACGATCAGGAGGAGGCCCTGGAAGTGGCCGATCGTGTGGTGCTGATGAACCAAGGCGTGGTCGAGCAGGTGGGCACGCCTCAGGAAGTCTGGGACCACCCGGCCAGTCCTTTTGTGTACGGCTTCCTGGGTGACGTCAACCTGTTCCACGGTCGCGCCCACGAGGGCTTGCTGCACCTGGACGGCGTGGCCATCCAGTCGCCCGAACATGCGGACGCGCGGGACGCCCAGGCGTTCGCCTACGTGCGGCCGCACGACCTCGATGTGCATCGCTATCGGCCTGGCGCCGAGGTGGACGAAGCCGGCCGGCCACAGGGCATCGTGGCGCGGCTGGACCGGGCCATCGTGGTCGGGCCGATTGCGCGCCTGGAGCTCATGCCGGTCGACGCCGAGCCGCGACAGGGGCACGACCCCCTCATCGAGGCGCAGATTCCTGCCCAGCAGTTCCGGGAACTGGCTTTCCAGGAGGGCGAAACCCTGGTCGTGTCCCCGCGCAAGGCCAAGGTTTTCCTGCAGCCCCAGGCTGCCTGAACGAATCAGGACGTTCCGGTCTGGAGCGAGTTCGCGCAGGACACGGCCTCACCGCGGCATCGGCGCTGCACCGGTCAGGAACAGCGCGATCTGGTGGCGCACCGGAGCCTTGAACGTCCGGCTGCCTATCGTTTCGCCTGATTGTTCGATGCGGCTGTCTCTGGCTCCACGTGGATGCCCATGCGTTCGGCGCGCTTGGCCCACAGCTGTCGGGCCAGCTTCTGCATGTCGTCGACCTTGTCGCCTTCGTCCAGGATCTCGATGCCCAGCAGGGTCTCGACCACGTCCTCCAGCGTCACCAGCCCCTTGGTCTCGCCATACTCGCCGACCACCAGTGCGATGTGCTGGCGCTGCTCGAGCAGGGTTTCCATGAGGCGCGAGAGCGGGGTGCTGGCAATGACGGCCACGATGTCGCGCCGGAAATCGGTCAGCGGCCGCTGTGTCTGGCCCAGGCTCTTGGCCACCAGCAGGTCCTCGCGCAGGACGAAGCCGACCACGCTGTCGAGGTCGGCGCCATAGATGGGCAGGCGCGAGAACAGGGCCTTGGTCGGGTCGGAGAGGGCCTGCTCGACGGTCAGGTCCTTCTGCAGGGCCGAGACCACGATGCGCGGCGTCATCACCGTGCTGGCCTCGACCGACTTGAACAGGAACAGGTTTCGGATGATCTTGGACTCGCGGTCGTTGATCATGCCCTCTTCCTTGCCGATGCTGGCCATGGCCACGAACTCGTCGCGGCTGAACTGGTGCAGCTTCTGGCCGCGCGAGATCAGCTTGGTCAGCTTCTCGGAGACCACGATCAGCGGGTACATGGTCCTGATGAGCAGGTTCACATAGAAGGTCGAGAAGCCGGCGAACTGGCGCCAGTAGGTGGCGCCCAGCGTCTTGGGCACGATCTCGGTCAGGAACAGGATGAGCAGGGTCATCACGGCCGAGAAGACGCCGAACCAGGCGTCGCCGAACACCGCGGTGGCCTTGGATCCGGCGCCGATGGCACCCATGGTGTGGGCGATGGTGTTGACGGTGAGAATGGCCGCCAGCGACTGGTCGATGTTGTCGACCTTCAGGCGCTGCAACTGGGCGGCCTTTTTGGGGTTGCTGTCCTTGAGGCCCGCGATGTAGGAGGGTGTGATGCTCAGCAGGGACGCCTCTGCGATGGAGCACATGAAGGAGAAGACCAGGGCAAGTCCGACGTACAGCAGCAGGAGAAGGGCATCTGTACCGAGGGATGTGCTGACGGCAATCGTTTCGAGGGTGTCCGAGATCGTACTGGCGGGGTCCATCAGGGCGCTCCCGCCATGCCGCATGTGGCAGCGGGAGAGGGGTTGCGGGAGGGGGGATGTTAAATCATCCCCCGCTTCTGAGCAGGAGCGCGGGATTGAGCCGCATCTGCGACAGCAGGTAGCGCGCGCCCATGCCCAGGCTGAGCGTGCTGACCCCCAGTGCGGTGAGCAGGCCGCTCCAGTACAGGCCGGCGGGGCTCATGTCCAGCCGCCACTGCAGCAGGCCGGTGGCCAGTGCGCTGCCGGCCAGCAGGGCGAAGCCGGCGGTCACCAGGGCCAGCAGCAGGTATTCCCAGACCAGCACGGCGCGCAGCAGCGAGTGGCGCGCGCCCAGCGCATGCATGACGGTGGCGTCGTAGAGCTGGCGGCTTCGGCTGGCCGCCACCACGCTGGCCAGCACCAGCAGGCTGGCGGCCAGGCAGACACCGGCCACCACGGCCAGGCCGCTGCTGGCCCTGCCCATGAGGGCGCGGGTCTCGCGCAGCAGCGACTCGGTGCGCACGGTGGCGATGTTGGGGGCCAGGGCCGCCAGCCGGTCCTGGGCGGCCAGTGTCTGGTCCGCCGGCATCCAGGCCGCGCCCACATGCCTCGTGATGTAGGGGTCGAGCACGCCGTCGCTGAAGATCGCCTCCAGCCACAGGCGCGACTGCATGCGCCGCTGGCTGTAGATGGCTGCCAGCGTGGCCTCGACCGGACTGCCGAGGATGTCAAAGCGCAGCCGGTCGCCGACTTTCAGCCCCAGCTCGTCGGCTTCGCGGTCCTCCATGGCCACCAGCGGCTCGCCCGCGTGGTCCTCGGGCCACCAGGCACCCCGGTCGATGACGACATCGTCGAAGTTGCCGGCCCGGTCGCTGAGCTTGTGCTCGTCGCGTGCCTCGCGCACCCGCTCTCCGTCTGCGCTGTCCCGCAGCTCCTGGCCATTGACGGCCGACAGCCGGCCCAGGACGAAGGGAGCGGTGCGCACGTCGCGCAGGCCCGGGGAGGCCTGCAGGGTTTCGCGCAGCAGCGGAATCTGCCCGGTCTGCACGTCGTAGAACACCAGCGCGGGGGCGTTCGCCGGCACCGTGTCGTTGACGGTGCGCAGCAGGGTCATGACGACGAGGGTGCAGGCCACCAGCAGGGTCAGGGCCGAGCCCAGCGACAGCAGCGCGGTGCGCAGCGGCGAATGGGGCTGCTGCAGTCCGGCCAGTGCCAGTTGCAGCGGCAAGGGCAGGCGCGGGTGGTGCTGCCACCGTGCCGCGAGACGGCGCAGGCCGCGGGTGGTCGCATCGAGCACCCCCAGCAGGGCGGCCGTGGCGACCACGAAGGCCAGGCCGAAGCGGGGGTCGGGCAGCACCGCCACCAGCAGGCCGATGGTGAAGGCCGCCAGCGCGGCCGTCAGCCACCAGGCACGTCGTGGCGTGTGCAGAGCCAGCCCTTCGACGCCCCTGAACAGGGCAGCCGGGCTGACCGACAGGGCGCGTGCCAGCGCCGGCAACGAGAAGGCCAGCGCCGTCAGCACACCGAACACCAGGGCGACCAGCGCGGGCTGCCACAGCCCGCCCAGCAGGAGGGCCACCGGCAGCCTGTCGGCGGCCAGCTGGGCGCCCGCCAGCGCCAGGCCCACGCCCAGCGCCACGCCGACCGCGCTGGCCAGCAGCGCGAGCATCCCGATCTGCAGCAGCACCAGAGCCGCCAGGCGCCGGTCGCGCAGGCCGATGGCGCGCAGCGTGGCCAGGCCGGTGAGCTTGCCCTGCAGGTAGGCCTGCACGCTGTTGGCCACACCCAGGCCACCGATGAACAGGGCGGAGAAGCCGATCAGCAGCAGGCCCGAGGCAATCTGGCCCAGCACCTCGGCCATGCGGTCGCTGCGCTCGTCGAAGCTGCGCACTTCGGCGTCCAGCGCCGGGAAGGCGGCCATGAAGGCGTCGCGCCAGTCCGCGGCCGCGGCCGGGCTGTCGGCATCGATGCGGACCCGGTAGCGGTACTCGACCCGGCTGAGGGGCTGAACGAGGCCAGTGGCCATCAGCGCGGCCTCGGACACCAGCACCGGCGCGGCGCCCCAGTCGGCGCGCAGGCTGCGGTCGGGCTGGCGCACGATGCGCGCCCGCACCGCCAGGTCGAGGTCTCCGATGGAGACCTGGTCGCCGGTGCGCAGGCCCAGCCGGGTGGCGAGGGCGCCGTCGACCGCGGTCCCCCACAGCCCCTGGCGCAGAGCCAGCGCCTCGTCCGCAGGCGCGGGAGGGGCCAGTTCGACCTGGCCATAGAGCGGGTACTGGCTGTCGGCGCTGATGAGCTCGATGAGCTGCGCCCGCCCGTCCTGCAGGCGCAGCATCGTGCGCAGCTCGATCACCCGCGAAACCGTGCCGCGCTCCTCCATCCAGGCCAGCGCCTGTGGCGGCAGCGGTGCCGGGGCCTCGATCTCGACATCGCCGCCGAAGATCAGCCGGGCATCGTCGCGCAGGGCATCGGCCACCTGCCGGTACAGGCCGCCGCCGGCCGCCACCAGCGACACGCCGAGCACCAGGCAGGCGACGAAGATCCAGAGCCGGCGGCCGCTGGCCCGCAGGTCGCGCCAGGCCAGGTCAAGCAGGAAGGGCATCCACGGTCTCCGGCGGGCGGACGGCGGGGGTTTCGTGCAACTGGCCGTCGTGCAGCCGAAGCACGCGGTCGCAGCGGGCGGCGAAATCCATGTCGTGGGTCACCAGCACCAGGGTCGTGCCCAGCTCCCGGTTCAGGCTGAACAGCAGTTCCCGCACCGACTCGGCGGTCTGGTCATCGAGGTTGCCGGTCGGTTCGTCGGCCAGCAGCAGGCGCGGGCGGTGCACGAGCGCACGGGCGATGGCCACCCGCTGCTGCTCGCCTCCCGAGAGCTGGCCGGGGCGGTGGTGCAGGCGGTCGCCCAGCCCGACGCGACGCAGCATGTCGGCCGCCATGTCGCGTGCGCCGCTGGCGCCGGACATCTGCAGCGGCAGCGCGGCATTGTCCAGCGCGCTCAGGCTGGGCAGCAGGTGAAAGCTCTGGAACACGATGCCGATGCGTTCGCGCCGCAGGTCGGCCAGGCCGTCGCTGTCCAGGCTGCCCAGGTCGATGCCGTCGATCAGGACCTGGCCGCCGGTCGGTCGTTCCAGTCCGGACAGAAGCAGCAGCAGCGAGGTCTTGCCCGAGCCCGAGGGGCCCGCGATGGCCACGCGCGTGCCCGCCTCGATGCGGACCGTCAGGTCGCGCAGCACGTCCACCCGGCCCGAGCCGAGGGGGTAGGACATGCCCAGATGGCGGGTCTCGATCGGTGCGATGCTGTCTGTCATGGATGGACGTGCGGATGTTGAAGGCGATGGAGGCGCGCCTGATCGGAGTGCACGGGCCCGACTTGGTTCCCGGCAGCAGCCGGCTTCACCGGCCCTGCCGCAACACGCGTGTCTCGCCCAGGCCGAACAGGACCAGGGCCGACGGGGACTCGTTCATCGTCTCCAGGGCCCGCGGCAAGCCGTCCAGGGGTGCGTCCACCGGTTCGTCGCACAGGCGGAACGCACCCCAGTGGACGCCCAGCGACAGCCTGCTGCGCACGTCGCGGTGGATCTGCACCGCCTCGGCCTCGTTCACATGGTGGCCCTTCATGAACCAGCGCGGCTCGTAACAGCCCACCGGCAGCTGGGCGAAGTCGAAGCCACCGAAGCGCTCGCCGATGGTGCGGAAGACGGGGGAATATCCGGTGTCGCCGCTGTGGTACATCGAGAAGCCGTCGTGGGCCGCCACGAACCCGCCCCACAGGCTCCGGTTGCGGTCCCAGGGCGTGCGGCTGCTCCAGTGGTGGGCCGGAACCAGGGTCAGGTCCACCTCGTTCACCCGGTGGCTGTCCCACCAGTCCAGCGCCCTCACCGGCGCGATGCCTTCGTCCTGCATCCAGTGGTCGATGCCCAGCGGCACCAGGAACAGCGGGGGACCGCCGGCCTGGCGGTGCAAGGCATGGACGGTGGCGCGGTCCAGGTGGTCGTAGTGGTTGTGGCTGATCAGGACCAGGTCGATGCGGGGCAGGTCGGCCAGGCTCAGCGCCGGTGGCGTGGCGCGGCGTGGACCGGCAAATCCGACCGGCGAGGCCCGCTCGGAGAAATGCGGGTCGGTGAGGATGTTCAGGCCACCGATCTGCCAGAGCGTGGTGGCGTGGCCGATCCAGGTGACGGTGATGTCCTTCCGGTTGGCCTGCAGGTACTCCACCTGCGGCCTGGCGCGGGGGATGCGCTCCGGGTCCTGCGGTGCGAGGCCGCGTGTCCAGCGCTGCCACTGCCACGACCAGAAGCCGCCGTCCGCTCTGTCATGGCCCGGGTGGAGGTTGACGAAGCCGTCGGGCCGGTGGTGCGCGCGGCCGGGGTCGTGGTGCAGGTTGACGCTGGCGCAGCCCGCCAGGCCGAGGGCGGCCAGGCACAGCAGCGCGAGCAGGCGGGGGCTGCGCGCGGGCGCATCGACACAGCAGCCTGCCCGGTGCGGCCAGCGCTGTTTGCGTGCGCGGCGGTTCAATGGGCGACCTTCCTGCCAGCCACTGCGGCGCTCAAGCGTACGCGTAGCTGCCGCCCTTCTTCAGCGCCCGCTGGTAGGCCGGGCGGGCATGGATCTTTTTCAGCCAGGCCATGGTGGACGGCCGCGATGCGCCCAGGCCCGCACGCGAGGTGGCGGCCTCCAGCGGGAAGCTCATCATGATGTCGGCGGCGGTCATGGCCTTGCCGGCAAACCAGGGGCGTGAGGCCAGCACCTGCTCGATGTAGTCCAGGTGGGTGTCCACCATCGGTTGCACCCGCCTGACGGCGACCTTGCCCAGCAGCGGCACCTTGGACATGGCCAGCATCAGCAGCAGCATGGGCATGACCGAGCCCTCGGCATAGTGCATGAACTGGCGGTAGTCGCGCAGGCCCTGCTCGCGGTCGGTCGGTCCCAGTCGACCCGTCTTGTCGACCAGGTACTCGCAGATGGCGCCGGTCTCCACCAGCTTGAGGTCACCGTCCTCCAGCACCGGCGACTTGCCCAGCGGGTGCACCTGCTTGAGCTCGGGCGGTGCCAGCATGGTGCGCCTGTCACGCTCGTAGAAGCGGATCTCGTAGGGCAGCTCCAGCTCTTCGAGCATCCACAGCAGGCGTTGTGAGCGGGAATTGTTGAGGTGGTGGACGATGAGGGTCATGGTGGGGTGCCGGCCAAAAGCCCCGATTGTGGCGCCCAGCCGGAAAACCTGCAGGCCCGTCCGTGGTGCAGGCCCGGGGATGATGGCCTCAGGCCGTGTCGGAGCCGGGGCGGGATCGCAAGGGGGCGCCCTTTCCGCCAGCGCCGGGCAGCAGCGCCGCCAGCGTCTGCAGCGTGTCGGCCTCGTCGACCGGCTTGTCCTCGCGCCAGCGCAGCATGCGTGGAAAGCGCACCGCGATGCCGCTCTTGTGGCGCGGGCTGCGCGCAATGCCCTCGAAGCCCAGCTCGAACACCAGCGTGGGCCGCACGCTGCGCACCGGGCCGAAGCTCTCGACGGTGGTGGCGCGGATGATGGCATCCACCCGCGCCATCTCGGCATCGCTCAGGCCCGAATAGGCCTTGGCAAAGGGCACCAGCTGCCGGCCCGCGGTGCCCGGTGGCGCGTTCCAGACCGCGAAGGTGTAGTCGCTGTAGACGCTGGCGCGGCGGCCATGGCCGCGCTGCGCGTAGATCAGCACCGCGTCCACGCTCATGGGGTCGGTCTTCCACTTCCACCAGGTGCCCGCGGCCTTGGTGCGTCCCACGCCGTAGGCGCTGCCGAGTTGCTTGAGCATGAAGCCTTCGGTGCCACGTTCGCGCGCCTGCTCGCGCAGCGTGGCCAGTTCGGCCCAGGTCTCGCCGGTCAGCAGCGGGCTGGCGATCAGCCTCGGATGGTCGAGGTCCTGCACCAGTGCGTCCAGCGCGGCGCGGCGCGCGTGCAGCGGCTGCTCACGCAGGTCCTGCCCGCCGTGTTCGATCAGGTCGTAGGCCAGCAGCGCCACCGGCTGCTCGCGCAGGATTCCGGGCCCCAGGGTCTTGCGGCCGATGCGTTTCTGCAAGTCCGCGAAAGGCTGCGGCACACCGTCGCGCCAGACCACGAC
>SBFS01000015.1 GCA_006227825.1 Burkholderiales bacterium
TCGGCAGGCGGTACGGCCCGATGTGCATGGTGATGGGAGAATCGGCGGCTTTGGCGGAGGCCCGGCCGGTGGCGGCATCGGGGATGCGCATTGTAACTGCCTGTTTTTTCAGCAGGCGGAACCTGCCCACCGCCTGTCGATCCGAGGTCCCATGCCCGACTGGATGCTCAACCTGATGCAATGGCTGTCCCTGCCGGAGGTGGGGCTGAGTACCGTGTTCGTGGTGGCCTTCGTCTCGGCCACCCTGCTGCCCATGGGCTCCGAGCCGGCCGTCTTCGGCCTGATCAAGCTCAACCCCGAGCTGTTCTGGCCCACCATTGTGGTGGCCACCGCCGGCAACACGCTGGGTGGCGCCGTGTCCTGGCTGATGGGGCTGGGAACGCACAAGGCGGTCGACAAGCTGCGCCACGGCACGCCGACCGAACTGCGTGCGCTGCGCTGGCTGGAGCGATTCGGGCCGAAGGCCTGCCTGCTGTCCTGGCTGCCCGCCGTCGGCGACCCGCTGTGCGCGGTCGCCGGCTGGCTGCGCTTCCCCTTCTGGCCTTGCGTGGCCTACATGGCGATCGGCAAGTTCCTGCGCTACGTGACGATGACGGCCGCGCTGCTCTGGCTGTTCCCTGGGGGACTGCCGCTCTGACCGGCCGGCCCGGTTCGCACCGATACTCGGCCGATGCCGACCCCGCAACCCACCCTGCCGCGCGCCCTCTGGGCGCTGATGCTGGGCAATTTCGTCATCGGCACCGGCGTCATGGCGGTGCCCGGCACGCTCAACGACATCAGCGATTCGCTGGGCGTCTCGATCCCCCAGGCAGGCCAGCTGATCACGGCCGCCGCCATCGTCATGGGCATCGGTGCCCCCCTGTTCGCCACGCTGGTGGCAGGCTGGGACCGAAGGCGGCTGCTGGTGCTGTCGCTGCTGTGGTACGCGGTGTTCATGGGAGCCAGTGCCCTGGCGCCCAGCTACGGCAGCCTGCTGGTGCTCAGGGTGCTGGCGGTGGTTCCGCCGGCCATCTTCACGCCCCAGGCGGCTGCCTGCGTGGGGCAGCTGGTGCCGGCGGCGCAGGGGGGGCGGGCCATCACCTTCGTCTTTCTCGGCTGGTCGGTGGCCTCGGTGCTGGGCATGCCGCTGGCCGCCTGGATCGGTGGCGTCTACGGCTGGCGCTGGGCCTTCGCCCTGGTGGCGGTGCTCGCGCTGGCCGTGGCGGCCTGGCTGTGGCGCGAGATGCCCGACGGCATCCGGCCTGCCGCCCTGTCCCGGCAGTCCTGGGGCCGCACGCTCGGGTCCGCACCGCTCATGCTGGCGGTCGCCGTGACCCTGCTGTCGGCCTTCGGCCAGTTCACGTTGTTCTCCTACTTCGCCCCCTACCTCCAGCAGGTCAACGGCGTCGGACCGCAGATGCTGTCCCTGATGTTCCTGTGGTTCGGCGCCTTCGGCCTGCTGGGCAATGTGCTGGTCTCCAGGCGCATCGACCGCATCGGGGCGCCGCGTGCGGTGCTGGTCACGCTGGGCGGCATGGCGCTGAGCCTTCTGCTCTGGCCGCTGGGCGCCTGGGCCCTGTGGCTGCAGGCCGCGGTGATGGTGCCCTGGGCCCTGGGCTGCTTTTCGGCCAATTCGGCCCAGCAGGCCCGGCTGGTACAGATGTCGCCGGTGCTGGCACCGGCCACGGTGGCCCTGAACACCTCGGCCATCTACGGCGGCCAGGCGCTGGGCGCTGCCCTGGGCGGCATGCTGATTGCCCAGGGGCGCATGGAGCAGTTGCACGCCTGGGGACTGGGCCTGATGCTGCTGGCGATGGCGACCAGCGTGTGGGCCTCGCGGCTTCAGAACCGCTCGGAAGGCAGCAGGAAACGCCACTGACCGGGCTGCAACCCGGCCAGGCCCACCCGGCCGATGCGCTGGCGGCGCACAGCGGTCACAGGCAGCGCCGCGCGCTCGATGAGGCGACGCATCTGGCCGGGCGGACAGCCCTTGGTCACCAGACGAAGGCGGCGGTCGCTCTGCCAGCTGGCCCTTGGCGCCGGCTGGTGCCGGCCCTGCCACGCCATCGGCTGCTGCAGCGAGCGCAGGATGTCCGCGCGCCAGCCGGGCTCGCCGGTGCCGGGGCCCTCGGCCACGTCGATGAACCACTCGTGCTCGATGTCCAGACCCGCCTGCAGGAAGCGCCGGGCCACGGAGGTGCTCTGGGTGAACACCAGCAGGCCCGACTCATCGGTGGCCAGCGGACACAGCGGCTGCAAGCGGTGGAAATGCGCCCGCACGGGCCGCACGCCGCAGCGGTCAGACGGCGAACGGCTGTCGGCGGTGAACCAGCGCGACACCATGTCCTGGGTCAGGTGCAGCGCCTCGGGCAACGGCAGCCCACCGGGCTTGTGCCAGAGCACCGTCATGGGCACCTGGGTTTCGGCCCGGGCCGCGGGATCGAGGCTGACGACCTGGTGGTCGGCCACCCGCGTCTCGGGCCTGTCCACCACCTGCCCGTCGACCCGCACCCAGCCGCCTGCGATGTGGCGCTCCGCCTCGGCACGGGAGCATGGCAGCATGGCCGCCACACGCCTGGCCAGGCGTTGCGGCTCGCCAGGGGCCGCCGTGCCCATGCTCAGACGTTGAACAGGAAGTTCATCACGTCGCCGTCCTTGACGACGTATTCCTTGCCTTCGGCGCGCATCTTGCCGGCGTCCTTCGCACCCTGCTCGCCCTTGTAGGCGATGTAGTCGTCGAAGGCGATGGTCTGGGCGCGGATGAAGCCGCGCTCGAAGTCGCCGTGGATCACGCCGGCCGCCTGCGGGGCGGTGTCCCCGATGTGGATGGTCCAGGCGCGCACCTCCTTCACGCCGGCGGTGAAGTAGGTCTGCAGGCCCAGCAGCTTGAAGCCGGCGCGGATCAGGCGGTTCAGGCCCGGTTCGTCCTGACCCAGCTCCTTGAGGAATTCGAGGCGGTCGGCGTCGTCCATCTCGGACAGTTCGGCCTCGATCTTGGCGCAGATGGCCACCACGGGCGCGTTCTGCGCCGCGGCGTATTCGCGCAGGCGGTCCAGGAAGGGGTTGTTCTCGAAGCCGTCCTCGGCCACGTTGCCGACGAACATGGCCGGCTTGGCGGTGATCAGGCACAGGGGCTTGAGCAGGGCCTGCTCCTGCCCGCCCAGCGCCAGGGTGCGCACCGGCTTGCCTTCGTCGAGCACGGCCTGCACCTTGGTCAGCAGCGTCACCAGCGCGGCAGCCTCCTTGTCGTTGCCGCTCTTGGCGGCCTTGGTGTAACGCTGCAGCGCCTTCTCGACCGTGCCCAGATCGGCCAGGCACAGCTCGGTCTGGATGACCTCGATGTCGGCGACCGGGTCGACCTTGTTGGCCACGTGGATGACATTCGGGTCCTCGAAGCAGCGCACCACGTTGACGATGGCGTCGGTCTCGCGGATGTGCGCCAGGAACTGGTTGCCCAGACCTTCACCCTTGGACGCACCGGCCACCAGTCCGGCGATGTCCACGAACTCGACGATGGCCGGCACGATGCGCTCGGGCCTGACGATCTCGGCCAGCTGCTGCAGCCGCAGGTCGGGCACCTCGACCACGCCGACGTTGGGCTCGATGGTGCAGAAGGGGTAGTTCTCGGCCGCGATGCCGGCCCTGGTGAGGGCGTTGAAAAGCGTGGACTTGCCCACGTTGGGCAGGCCGACGATGCCGCACTTCAGACTCATGGAATACCTCGAAAAGACAACCCGAAAGTGTATGCGATGGGTCTGTCTGGGTTATTCTGGTGGCACGCTGGCCTGCGACCGGCGACCGGAGACGACACGGATGGACGGCATGACCGCGGCGACGCCCGCGCACAACTCGGCGCTCTACCTGTTCGAGAAGTTCGAGGTGGGCGTGATCCACCTGGATGCGCAGCGCACCGTGCTGGCGATGAACGACTTCGCCCGCAAGGTGCTTCCCGTGGGCGAGAAGCAGCCATTCGACAAGCTGGTCACCTCGTTCCACCCCGAGCGCTCCAAGCCCAAGGTCAGTTTCCTGCTGGACCAGGCCTCGAGCTGCCCGGTGGCCAATGCGGTGCCGATGACCATGATCATCAACATCCCCGAGCAGGTGCTGCTGATCAAGGTGACGCGGCTGGCCGATGCCCAGGGCATGACGACAGGCTTCGTGCTGGTCTTCTACGATGTCACCCAGGTGGTCAGCCAGGAGTCGCAGGCAGCGGCCGAGAAACCGGCGCGCAGCGTTCGCCTGCAACGCATCCCGATGGTGGCCAACCACCGCGTGGCCTTCGTGGACGCCCAGGATGTGCTGTGCCTGGAGTCGCAGGCCCACTACACCCGGGTGCTGACCCGCGACGGGTTCCACTTCTGCAACCTGAGCATTGGCGACCTGCAGGCCCGGCTGGACCCCGAGCGCTTCATGCGCGTGCACCGCTGCTTCATTGTCAACCTGCACGCCGTGGCCAGCCTGGAACGCGAGGGCGGCAAGACCCTGGTCGCACTCAAGGGCGTCAGGCGCGATCCGATTCCGGTTTCGCGCAGCGAGGTCGCCCGTCTGCGCGAGGCACTGGGCCTGCTGGTCCGGCATTGATTTCGCTCAATTTTCAGCTAGGGGTTTACCCCGATTGCCGCGAAACCTCCGCACGATCTGAGCAATTCGTGCAATCCAGCCTGCATTTCGTGCAGAAAAAACGCCTTCTGATGCCATTTCCGGCCTAAATCCAGACAATGGTGTCGGGAAAGGGGTCGCCATACACTGTTTCTTGTCTTGGACAAAACCCATTACAGGAGACAGACATGATCCCACCGCGGTTCGAGTACCACGCGCCGAAATCCATCGGCGAAGCCGTGGCCCTGCTGGGCCAGTACGGATCGGATGCCAAGCTGCTGGCCGGTGGCCACAGCCTGCTGCCGATGATGAAGCTGCGCTTTGCGCAACCCGAGCACCTGATCGACATCAACCGCATCCCCGAGCTGCGTGGCATCCGGGAGGAGGGCAGCACGGTGGTGATCGGCGCCATGACGGTCGAAAACGACCTGATCAACTCCCCCGTCCTGCAGGCGAAGGTGCCGCTGCTGGCCGAGGCGGCCAAACTCATCGCCGACCCCCAGGTGCGCAACCGCGGCACCATCGGCGGCGACATCGCCCACGGCGACCCGGGCAACGACCACCCGGCGCTGTCGATCGCGGTCGAGGCGCATTTCGTGCTGGAAGGCCCCGGTGGCCGGCGCACGGTGCCCGCCGACGGCTTCTTCCTGGGCACCTACATGACCCTGCTGGAGGAAAACGAGGTCATGGTCGAGATCCGCGTGCCTGCCTTCGCGCAGGGGACCGGCTGGGCCTACGAGAAGCTCAAGCGCAAGACCGGCGACTGGGCCACCGCCGGCTGTGCGGTGGTCATGCGCAAGAGCGGCAACACCGTCAGCCACATCCGCATCGCGCTGACCAATGTGGCGCCCACCGCCTTGCGCGCCGAGGCAGCCGAGGCGGCGCTGCTGGGCAAGGGCTTCACCCCCGAATCGGTGCAGGCTGCAGCCGATGCCGCGGTCGCGATCTGCGAGCCCGCCGAGGACCTGCGCGGGGACGCCGAGTACAAGACCGCCATGGCGGGCCAGATGGTCAAGCGGGCGCTGAACGCCGCCTGGGCCCGTTGCGCATAACCCGAGGAGACACCCCATGGCCAAGAAACTGATCAATGTCACCGTCAACGGCAAGCAGCAGGAGAAGGCGGTCGAGCCGCGCACGCTGCTGATCCACTTCCTGCGCGAGGAACTGAACCTCACCGGCGCACACATCGGCTGCGAGACCAGCCATTGCGGTGCCTGCACCGTCGACATCGACGGCCGCTCGGTCAAGAGCTGCACGCACCTGGCGGTTCAGTGCGACGGCTCGGAAGTGCTGACCGTCGAAGGACTGGCGAACAAGGGGGTGCTGCACGCGGTGCAGGAGGGGTTCTACCAGGAGCACGGCCTCCAGTGCGGCTTCTGCACCCCCGGCATGCTGATGCGGGCCTACCGTTTCCTGCAGGAAAACCCCAACCCGACCGAGGCCGAGATCCGCATGGGCATGAGCGGCAACCTGTGCCGGTGCACCGGCTACCAGAACATCGTCAAGGCCGTGCAGTACGCCGCGCGCAAGCTGCAGGAACAGGCCGCCGCCACCGCCTGAGGCCCCACCCCCAACGAACGGAGACAAGACCATGAACGCACCGGTACAAGACGCCGAGGCCCGCGAACTGGCCCTGGCCGGCATGGGCGCCTCGCGCCTGCGCAAGGAAGACGCCCGCTTCATCCAGGGCAAGGGCAACTATGTCGACGACATCAAGATGCCCGGCATGCTGCACATGGACATCGTGCGCTCGCCGATCGCCCACGGCCGCATCACGAAGATCAACAAGGAGGCGGCGCTGGCCATGCCCGGCGTGCACGCCGTGCTGACCGCCGACGATCTCAAGCCCCTGAAGCTGCACTGGATGCCCACGCTGGCGGGCGACGTGGCCGCCGTTCTGGCCGACGAGAAGGTGCACTTCCAGATGCAGGAGGTGGCCATCGTCATCGCCGACGACCGCTACATCGCCGCCGACGCGGTGGAAGCGGTGGAAGTGGAATACGAGGAACTGCCGGTGGTCATCGACCCGATGGACGCCCTCAGCCCGGACGCACCGGTGCTGCGCGAGGACCTGGCCGGCAAGACCAGCGGCGCCCACGGCCCGCGCGAACACCACAACCACATCTTCACCTGGACCGCGGGCGACAAGGCCGCGGCCGATGCCGCCTTCGATGCCGCTCCGGTGAAGGTGAGCCAGCACATGTACTACCCGCGCGTGCACCCCTGCCCGCTTGAGACCTGCGGCTGTGTGGCCAGCTTCGACCCGGTCAAGGGCGAACTGACAACGTACATCACCAGCCAGGCGCCGCACGTGGTGCGCACCGTGGTGTCCATGCTCTCGGGCATCCCCGAATCCAAGGTCCGCATCGTCAGCCCCGACATCGGCGGCGGTTTCGGCAACAAGGTGGGCATCTACCCCGGCTATGTCTGCGCCATCGTCGCATCCATCGTGCTCGGCCGCCCGGTCAAGTGGGTGGAGGACCGGGTGGAGAACATCTCCACCACCGCCTTCGCCCGCGACTACCACATGGACGGTGAACTGGCCGCCACGCCCGACGGCAAGATCCTCGGCCTGCGGGTGAACGTGGTGGCAGACCACGGCGCTTTCGACGCCTGCGCCGACCCGACCAAGTTCCCGGCCGGCCTGTTCCACATCTGCTCGGGCTCGTACGACATCCCCGCCGCGCACTGCTCGGTCAAGGGTGTGTACACCAACAAGGCGCCCGGCGGCGTGGCCTACCGCTGCAGCTTCCGGGTGACCGAGGCGGTCTACCTGATCGAGCGCATGGTGGACGTGCTGGCGCAGAAGCTGAACATGGACAAGGCCGAGATCCGGGCGAAGAACTTCATCCGCAAGGAACAGTTCCCCTACACCAGCGCGTTCGGCTTCGAGTACGACAGCGGCGACTACCACACGGCCCTCAAGAAGGTGCTGGACGCCGTGGGCTACCCGGCCCTGCGCGCCGAGCAGGCGGCCAGGCGCGCCGACCCGAACAGCCCCACGCTGATGGGCATCGGCCTGGTGACCTTCACCGAAGTGGTGGGCGCCGGCCCGAGCAAGATGTGCGACATCCTGGGCGTGGGCATGTTCGACTCCTGCGAGATCCGCATCCACCCGACCGGCAGCGCCATCGCCCGCATGGGCACCATCACCCAGGGCCAGGGTCACCAGACCACCTACGCACAGATCATCGCCACCGAACTGGGCATCCCCAGCGAGGTGATCCAGGTCGAGGAAGGCGACACCAGCACCGCGCCCTACGGTCTGGGCACCTACGGCTCGCGCTCGACGCCG
>SBFS01000307.1 GCA_006227825.1 Burkholderiales bacterium
GACATCGGCTGCTGGAGTGAGTTGCGAGGCAATGCCAAGTCCGGAAGATGGATCCCGAGCCCGGCCCGACGGGCGTGTGAGGCGATGGCTTGCGCCCATCGTTGCCCTCCTGGGCTGCCTGTTCCTGGCCGCCTGTGCGCCGCCGCCCCCGCCCCCGCTGGTGCTGGGCCTCAACCCCTGGGTGGGCTACGACCCGTTCATTGTCGCCAGAGAAGGCGGAATGGTGGAGCGGCAGCGGGTCAAGGTCGTCGAACTGACCAGCAACGCCGAGGTCGTCCGGCATTTCCGCAACGGACTGCTGGACGGGGCGGCCATGACCCTGGACCAGGCCATCCAGCTGGCCGACGAGGGGCACCGGCCGCGCATCGTCGCGGTGCTGGACATGTCGGACGGTGCCGATGTGGTGCTGGCTTCCCCCCGGGTCTCGCTGCCGATGCTCCGGGGCCAGACCATCCTGGCCGAGCCATCGACGGTCAGCGCCCTGATGCTGCGCGGCCTGCTGGAGGCGGCCGGACTTGAACGGGGTGATGTGACGGTTCTGCCCCTGGAGGCGACGCACCATCTGCCGGCCCTGCGCTCGGGGCGCGCGCTGGCCGCCGTCAGTTACGAACCCCTGGCAACCCGCTTGCGCAAGGAGGGGTTCGTGACCGTGTACGACAGCCGCCGCCTGCCGGGGCAGATCATGGATGTGCTGGTCGTTCGGGAGCAACACCTCACACAGCGGGGTGCGGACGTCGATGCGATGCTGCTTGCCTGGTCAGCGGGGCTGGCGCGCCTGTTGTCGGAGCCGGTTTCGGCTGCCGGCTGGCTGGCACCGTCTCTGGACATGAGTCCCCAGGAGTACCTCGACACGCTGGCGGGCCTGCGGTTCATGACCCCTGCGGATTCGCTGGCCCATCTTTCGGGCGCCACGGCACCCATCCACCGGGAGGGCAGGCAGCTCATGGAGCTCATGCGGCAGGAAGGCCTGATCCGGAACGAGATGGTCATCGCAGACATTGTCGACCCCCGTCCGGCCGCCCGGACCCTGCAGGCCGCGGACGCGAGATGAAGGTGCTCTATCCCCTGTTGCGGTTTCCGGTGCGATGGGTCGTGCCGGTGCTGCTGATGCTGCTGGGGGTTGTCGCCGCTCTGGCGTACTACGCTTTCCGCTCCAGCGTGCATCTGGAGCAGATGTGGCAGGCCCAGGAGCGCCAGTTGCTGGCGCGGCTGGGCATCGAGCAGACGCGCCTGGAGGTGCAGGGCGGCGCGGGGAACTGGACGCTGGTTCGGCGCCTGGTGACCGGTCTGGCCCTGCACGACGGACTGGATCACGCCTATCTGGTGGACGCCGGGGGGCAGGTACTGGCCTCGCTCTCCCGGGTGGACACCGGCCGGAACTGGCGCGAGCTGGAGTCGCCCCTGGCTGCCCGCCTGCTGGGCGAGACGGCACCCGGGCAGTCCGGCATCAGAATCCGCAGCGACCGCGAAGCCGACCGGCTGATGGCCAGGGTGTCCCTGCAGGGAGGGCGGACGCTGGCGGTCTCGGTCGATCTCGGCCGCCCCAAGGCCGTGTGGCTGGCCGACGCCAGGCAGGAGAGCCTGACGGTCGGTGGTGTGATTTTCCTGCTGGCCCTGCTGATCGCGGCGCTGCTGCATGCACTGTGGTTCAGGCGGTCCACCCGGCTGACCGAAGACCTGCGCTCGCTGGCACGCGAGGGCAGCGATGTGATCACGCCCTTGCAGGGCGAGGATGAACTGGCCCAGATTGGCCGTGCCGTCGCCGAGATGGTGGCCAGGCGGAATGCGGCTCAGTCAGAGGCCCGGCACAGGCTGGACATGGTCAACCGTTCGCCGGTGGTGGTGATCGAGTGGCGCAACGACCCGGGCTGGCCGTTGGTCTTTGTCAGTGAAGCCGTGCGGAAATGGGGCTACGCGCCAGAGGAACTGCTCGGGGGCCGGCTCGTCTACAACGACCTGATTCACCCGGACGACGTGGCGCGGGTCAATGAAGAAATTGCAGCCCATGTCGCCGGCGGCCGCAACGAGTACCGGCAACGCTACCGGCTGCGGCGGGCCGATGGCGGCTGGGCGCATGTCATCGACGACACCACGGTCAGCCGTGACGCGGGCGGCCAGGTCACCGGCTTCAGCGGCATGCTGACCGATGTGACGGAAATGGTGCGTGTGGAAGCCGAGCTGAGCCGCCAGGCAGACCGCATGGCCGGCTTCTACGACCTGCCCTTCATCGGCATGTCGATCACCTCTCCGTTGAGCCGGCGCTGGGTGCAGGTCAACGACCGCCTGTGCGAGATCCTGGGCTATTCGCGCGAGCAGCTGCTCGGCATGACCTGGACGCAGATCACGCACCCCGACGATCTTCAGGACAACCTGACGCTGTACGAGGAGCTTCTGGCCAACCAGCGGCAGCATTACGGCCTGATCAAGCGCTTCATCCGGGGCGACGGCCGGACTGTCCATGTCGAGATCGACGTGCGCGCCCGCCGACTGCCCGACGGTACGGTGGACGAGGTGTACACGACCACCCAGGACATCACCGGGCGCCTGCAGGCCGATGCCGAGATGCGCAGCCTCGGCGCCATGGCCGACAACGCTTCCGAGGCCTTGCTGCTGACGATCGACGGCCGCATCGAAGACTGCAACCTGGCCGGATGGCAGATGTTCGGGTACCCGGACCGCGTTGCCTTCCTCGGGTGCGGGCCGGCCGATCTGTCGCCTCC
>SBFS01000310.1 GCA_006227825.1 Burkholderiales bacterium
TTGCCGCCGGCGCCGACATCGGTGCCATGGCCACCTACAGCTTTGCCGATGTCTACAAGGGCGACTACATCACCCGCAACTGGGAAACCATCCGCGGCATCCGCAAGCCCATCATCGCGGCCGTCAGCGGCTTTGCCCTGGGCGGCGGCTGCGAGCTGGCCATGATGTGCGACTTCATCATCGCGGCCGACAACGCCAGGTTCGGACAGCCCGAGATCAAGCTGGGCATCATTCCGGGCGCCGGTGGCACCCAGCGCCTGCCGCGGGCCGTCGGCAAGGCCAAGGCCATGGACCTGGCGCTGACCGGCCGCATGATGGACGCGAGCGAGGCCGAACGCGCCGGCCTGGTCAGCCGCGTGGTGCCGCTGGACAAGCTGATGGACGAAGCCCTGGGCGCCGCCCTGCAGATCTGCCAGTTCTCGCAGATCGCCGTGATGGCGGCCAAGGAATGCGTCAACCGCGCCTACGAGGGCACGCTGGCCGACGGGGTGATGTTCGAGCGCCGGCTGTTCCATGCGCTGTTCGCGACCGAAGACCAGAAGGAAGGCATGGATGCCTTCGTGAACAAGCGCGCGGCGGTGTTCAGGCACGCCTGAGCGGGCGCACATGCGCAGGCCGCGGCCTGCCGCGGTCCGGAAAATTTGGCTATAATGCGCGTCTTTCGGCGATATAGCTCAGTTGGTTAGAGCGCAGCATTCATAATGCTGATGTCGGTGGTTCAAGTCCACCTATCGCCACCAGACACGAAGAGCGGGCGCCGGCAACGGTGCCCGCTTTTTTCATTTTCCCCTCCGCTTGCCGCCATGGCCCTCAAGTCCACCATCTTCAAGGCGAACGTCGCCATTGCCGACATCGACCACGGCTACTACGCCGACCATGCGCTGACCCTGGCCCGCCACCCCAGCGAGACCGACGAGCGCATGATGGTTCGCCTGGTGGCCCTGGCCCTGCAGGCACACGAGCTCAATGACACCTGTGGCGGCGACGGCACCCTGGCCTTCGGCGCCGGCCTGTCCGACCCGGACGACCCGGATGCCTCGCTGACCGACTTCACCGGCCGCAAGCGGCTGTGGATCGAGGTCGGCCAACCCGAGGACAAACCCCTGTCGAAGGCCTGCAGCCAGGCGGACGCGGTGGTGGTCTACGCCTTCGGGTCGGCCGCCGAGGTGTGGTGGAAGGGTATCGAGAACAGGCTGACCCGCCTCGACAGGCTGCAGGTCTGGCGCCTGCCGTCCGACCAGGCCCAGGCACTGGCCCAACTGGCCGAGCGCAGCATGCAGTTGCAGGCCCTGATCCAGGACGGCGCCATCACCGTGTCGAGCAACCTGGGCAGCGTGAACCTGGAGCCGGTTCGCTGGAAGTGAGACCCCGCCGGGCACAGGCCCTCAGGTGCCGTGCTTGCCGGCCTCCCAGCCCTGGGGCCCCAGCACCTGGCTGGCCAGCGCGTCGGGCACCGCCTCCAGAGGTGTGGCCATGGTGTCGTTCCAGCGGTTGAGAAAGGCGAACATCGCCACCACCCCCATGATCTCGACGACCTCGCCCTCGCTCCAGTGCTCCCGAAGCTGCGCGAACTGTCCGTCGGTCACGGCGTTGGGCTGCGACGCGGCAGCCAGCGCAAAGTCCAGTGCCAGCCGTTCGCGCGCGCTGTAGTGCGGGCTGCTGGCGTAGGTCCACACATCGGCCAGCTTGGCCTCGCTGATGCCGAAATTCTTCGCCCCCAGCAGCGTGTGGGCCTGGCAGTACAGGCAGCCCGAGACCTTGCTGACCACATGGCCGATGAGGCGGCGAAAGCCGAGGTCGACCTCGCCCTGCGGGTCCATGACCGCGGCGTTGAGCACCGCCAGCGCACGTGCCAGTCTGGGCTTGCGCTGCATGGTCAGCACGCTGTTGGGGGTGAACCCCAGCGTGCCCAGAAAGAAGTCGAAATGCTCCTTCAGCTCGGGCGTGGTCTCGGGCGGCAGGGGCTGCAGGCGGGCCATGGGTGTCTCCTGTGTCGGGCCAGATGGTTTCCGCCCCCACTGTAATCGCCGGCCGGCTCAGGCAGGCCAGCGGCGGCGGTAGCTGCCGTCGGGGTCGTGGTCCTGCGTCTGCCTGTCCAGGTTGAAACGCCGGCCGCCTCGCGGGTCGGTGCCCACGCCGGCGATGTAGGCCCAGTTCCCCTGGTTGCTGTGCACATCGAAATCGATCAGGCAGTGCTCGAACCAGGCCGCGCCGGCCCGCCAGTCGCCGCCGAGGTCATGGATCAGCGCGCTGGCGACGATCTGCCGCAGGCGGTTGGACAGGTAGCCGGTGTGGTTGAGTTCGCGCATGGCGGCATCGACCAGGGGCAGGCCGGTGCATCCGTCGCGCCAGCGGGCTTCTGCCTCGCGGTCGCGCTGCCGAGGCTCAGGCGACCGGTCCCGCGACAGGCCCCGCGCAGCGAACAGCCTGGCGCCATGCTGGCGCATCACGAAGCGGAAGTGGTCGCGCCACAGCAGTTCGAACCAGAGCCAGTAGCTGCCCTCGCTGGCGCCGCGCTCCGCCTCGAACGCCCGCAGCTGCGCCATGGCCTGGCGTGCCGACAGCGCACCCACCGCGAGCCAGGGCGACCAGTGGCTGGCGAAGTCTCGGCCGCTCAGGGCGTTGCGGGTGGCCTTGTAGCGGTGGGGGTGGCCCGCTGCCAGGTAGTTGCTCAGGTGAGCCAGCGCCGCCGGCTCGTCACCCCGCCAGGCGGGCATGCCGTACGGGAAGGACGAGCGCTCATCCGTGGCGCCAGCGGGCAGGGGTGGCGGGGCATGGGGCGCAGACCGCTCCAGTTGCGCCGGCCACGGTGGCAGCTGCGTGGGGGCTGGCAGCGGGTGCGGCGCTGGCACCTGGGCACGCTCCACCCCCTGGCGGAAGGCGGTGAAGACATCCGGCACCCGCCCCCCTGGCCAGGGCAGGTCTTCGGGTGCCAGCAGGCTGGACTGCCAGACGGTCTGGACGCGCAGGCCACCGGCCTGCAAGGCCTGCACCTCGTCCCGTTCCTCCGGCGCTTCGATGGCCTCGGCCACCACCTCGCGTGCACCCACCCGGCGGGCCAGTTCGAGCAAGGCACGGGGGGTCGCGTCGTCCAGCACCCGCAGGTCGCTGCCCAGCCGCTGCAACCGGTCCGCCAGGCCGGCCAGCGCCTGCTGGCGAAACGCCCGCCGGTGCGCTCCCATGCGGGCGAACCCCCAGCGGGTGGCGAGCGGGACCGACGGGCTGTGCCAGGCCACCGGCAGCAGCGACAAAGCCTCCTGGCGGCAGCGTTCGACGGACCGCAGCAGCGCCGGGTTGTCATGCAGCCGCAGGTCGTTGCGGAACCAGTGGATCAGGACGCCGGCCATCAGAACAGGGACTGCTGCGCCAGCTCGGCGGCACTGCGCCGGCGCGCGGGCTGCTCGCGCCGGCCGGCGCGGGAAGCATGGCGTCTGACGACCTCGGCCTCGCCGGCCTGCACCTCGGGCCGCGCACGCAGCGCATGCATGCGGGCCTTGGCCTGGCGCAGCGCCGCGTCGAGGTCGACCACCGGCATCGGAATGTCCACGCCGACCCGGACGCCACAACGGGCCTGGGTCTCGGCCGGCATGCGCCAGGGTTCGAACAGCCAGGCATCGGGCACCCGCCGCATCGCCGGCAGCCAGCGGCGCACGAAGCGCCCGTGCGGATCGTGGTCGCGCGCCTGCTTGAGCGGGTTGTAGACCCGGGTCGTGTTGATGCCGGTGGTGCCGCTTTGCATCTGCAACTGGCTCCAGTGGATGCCGGGTTCGTAGTCGACGAACTGGCGCGCCAGCCACAGCCCCACCTCCCGCCAGTGCAGCCACAGCGGGTAGGCGGCAACCGACACCAGCATGGCGCGCATGCGGAAATTCAGCCAGCCGGTCTCGCGCAGCATCGCCACACAGGCATCGACCAGGGGCCAGCCGGTGCGTCCCTGCACCAGCGCCGAAAAGCGCTCGTCCGACCACTCGGCTTCGCGCAGGCCGTCGTAGCCGCGGTGCAGGTTGCGCCACTCGAGTTCAGGCTCGGACTCCAGCTTCTGGATGAAATGGCAATGCCAGGCCAGGCGGCTCTGGAAACCCTGCAAGCCCAGGCGTTGAATGCGCGCCTCGGTCGGCAACTGCGCCAGCCGTGCCTGGGTGGCCTGCTCGACCTCGCGCAGCCCCAGGCACCCATGGGCCAGGTAGGGCGAGAGTCTCGAGCAGGCGCCAGCCGCCGACAGGGGCGACGAGATGCCACCCCGGTAGTGCTGGCTGCGCTCGCACAGGAAGTCATCCAGCACCGCCAGGGCTTCACGCCGCCCGCCACGCTGGCGCCGTGGCGCGTCGGCGTCGGTCAGGCCCAGATCGTCCGCCCGCGCAAGCACGGACCCGCACTCGGCCGGCCACACCCCGTCGATGCGCGCCGGGGCGACCATGACCGGAGCCGCCACGAAGGCATCGCGCTGGCGCTGCCAGCCATCGCGTTCGCGCAGCCCCCGGACCACGCCGGACTGCGGCCATTCACGCAGGCTCACGCCATGGGCACGGCACCAGGCCGCCACCGCCCGATCCCGCGCATAGGTCCAGCCATTGCCGGTCTCCTCGTGGGCATGCACGGCGACAAAAGGCGCCCTGCGGTGCAGTCGGGACAGCACCTCCACCACGTCGCCAACCAGGACCAGCAGCCGGCCGCCCCGGGCCCGCAGGTCGCGGTCCAGGTCCAGCAGGCTTTCGCGCACGAAACCCCATTGCCGCGCGGACGCATCGGGCTGGGCCCACAGGCCAGGCTCGACCACATACAGGCACAGCACCGGACCGTCCTGCGCCGCCGCAGTCAGCGGCGCGTGGTCGTGCAGGCGCAGGTCGCGCTTGAACCAGACCACCCGGTAGGCCATGGTCAGCCGGGCAAGGGTGAGTGATCGACCCAGATCAGGGCACCGGTGTCGATGCCCAGGCTGCGCGCACGCGCCAGCCAGCGCTCGCGCAGGGCGGCCGGCACCTGCCTGTCGCGCGACAGCACCCAGAAATAGCTGCGCGTGGGCCCCATCACCAGCGACCACCGGTAGTCCGGGTCGAGGTCGACCACGTGGTAGCCCCCGTAGAAGGGACCGAAGAAGGACACCTTCAGCGACGCCGTGGCCGGATCGCCGATGAATCGGGCCCGGCCTGCCGCCTCCCGCCAGCGGTTCTGCCGCGCATCGAAACCGCGGTTGAGCACATCGACGCTGCCGTCCTCCCGGCGCCGGTAGGTCGCCGACACGCGGCTCAGGCCCCGCTCGAAACGGTGGTCCAGTCGGGCCATCTCGTACCAGGTGCCCAGGTAGCGCTCCAGATCGAAACCGGTGACCGCACGCACGCCGTCGGGCATGCCGGTGGCGCACCCGGAGAGCAAGGGCGGCAGTAACAGACCGGCGCAACCGGCCATCAAGAGGCGACGACGGGACGGATCGGTGGGCTGCATGCCGGACTCCTGAGTCTGGTTTTGTCTTGGACGACGAATTCTGCCGGGCATTCCGTGGCAAGATGAACCTGTCGGTTTTTCGGGTGTCCGAAGCAGACGGAGTGACGCCATGAACTGGTTCAAGATCCTGCCCGGTTTCCAGAAGAGTCCGCCGGGGCTCGAACGGGTGATCCTGCGCCGCCTCCCCCGCCTGTTCGTGGGCGGCACCGCCGCGCTGGCCCTGGTGGCGCTGCTGGCCCGCTGGTGGCCCTGGTCCGGCGAGGCGGCCGACATCCAGACCCGCCTGACCACGCTGGATATCTGGCTGGTCTCGCTGGCCGTGCTGCACTGGACGGTGCTGCTCACCGTGGCCATCGGCGCCTTCATCGTGATGGTGATGAAAGGCCCGGCGTACGTGGCCGACGCCTACCACCTGCCCACCCTGCCACCGGGGCAGCGCGGTCCGCGGGAACCGTGAGACAATCCGCCCGGCACGCCGGCCGCACGGGCTGGCGCGCGTCAGCCTCTGGATCTACACCATGAACCGCTGCATGTCTTTTTCTGTTCGCCGCCGGCTCGGCGGCCTGGCGGCCGCCACCCTGTTGCTCGCCTTCGGCGCACCTGCCGGGGCCCAGGTGGGGGTGCGAAACTTTCCCTCCGACGCGCTGCGTGCCACCATGGTGGTCGTCCAGCCGCCCGAGATCCGCATGGACGGCCGCACCATGCGGCTGTCCCCCGGTGCCAGGATTTTCGGAACCACCAACACGGTCGTTCTGTCGGCCAGCCTGGTCGGCCAGGAGCTGACCGTCAACTTCGTGGCCGACGGGCTGGGCCATGCGCACCAGGTGTGGATCCTGACGCCCGCCGAGGCCGCCGAGAAGCGTCCGCGCGCGGGTGACCAGCGCAACTGGCGCACCAGCGCAGACGGCGCCAACTGATCCGGCCCGACGCCGCGAAACCCCGACACCCCAGCGCCGGCGCGCCAGCCGCCGGTCCAGGAGCATTGCCATGACACGCAAGGTCTACATCAAGACATTCGGCTGCCAGATGAACGAGTACGACTCGGACAAGATGGCCGATGTGCTCGGCGCCGCCGAGGGCTTCGAGAAAACCCAGGACCCCGAAGAGGCGGACCTGATCCTGTTCAACACCTGCTCGGTGCGCGAGAAGGCGCAGGAGAAGGTGTTCTCGGACCTCGGCCGTGTCCGTCACCTCAAGAAAAAGGGCGTGCTGATCGGGGTGGGTGGTTGTGTCGCCAGCCAGGAGGGCGCCGAGATCATCAAGCGCGCGCCCTTCGTGGACGTGGTGTTCGGCCCGCAGACCCTGCACCGCCTGCCCGAGATGCTCAAGGCGCGCGAGCGGCTGGACCGGCCCCAGGTGGACATCAGCTTTCCCGAGATCGAGAAGTTCGACCACCTGCCGCCCGCACGCGTGGAAGGTGCCAGCGCCTTCGTCTCCATCATGGAAGGCTGCAGCAAGTACTGCAGCTACTGCGTGGTGCCCTACACCCGGGGGGAGGAGGTCAGCCGCCCGTTCGAAGACGTGCTGGTGGAGGTGGCCGGCCTGGCCGACCAGGGCGTCAGGGAGGTGACCCTGCTGGGCCAGAACGTCAACGCCTACCGGGGCAAGATGGGCGACACCGAGGAAATCGCCGACTTCGCGATGCTCATCGAGTACGTGGCCGAGATCCCCGGCATCGAGCGCATCCGCTACACCACCAGCCACCCCAACGAATTCACCCAGCGCCTGATCGACACCTACGCCAGGGTGCCGAAGCTGGTGAGCCACCTGCACCTGCCGGTGCAGCACGGGTCGGACCGCATCCTCATGGCCATGAAGCGCGGCTACACGGCCATGGAATACAAGAGCACGATCCGCAAGCTGCGCGCGATCCGGCCCGACATCTCCATGAGCAGCGACTTCATCGTCGGCTTCCCGGGCGAGACCGAGGAGGACTTCCAGAAAATGATGAAACTGATCACCGACGTCGGGTTCGACAGCAGCTTCAGTTTCATCTTCAGCCCGCGGCCCGGCACACCGGCGGCCAACCTGCCCGACGACACACCGCACGAGGTCAAGCTGCGACGCCTGCAGCACCTGCAGGCCACCATCGAGGAGAACGTGCGCCGCATCAGCGCCAGCCGCGAGGGCACGGTGCAGCGCATCCTGGTGGAGGGACCGTCGCGCCGGAATGCGGCCGAGCTGATGGGCCGCACCGAGTGCAACCGCATCGTCAACTTCGATGCTGGCCCGAACGGCACGCGTCTGGTCGGCCAGATGATCGACGTGCGCATCACGCAGGCCCTGCCGCACTCGCTGCGCGGCGAGGTCCTGGTGCGCGAGACCGCCTGAACCGGCGGCAGCAAGCACAGGCCGGCACCACCGCATTGCCTCC
>SBFS01000278.1 GCA_006227825.1 Burkholderiales bacterium
GCCGGCCAGGTTGCCGATGCCGCCCATGACCGCCGCCACGAAGGCCTTGAGCCCGGGCATGAAGCCCATGGCGTGCTGCACCGTGCCGTAGTTGGACGCCCACATGATGCCGGCGATCGCCGCGAGCATGGCGCCGATGATGAAGGTCGCCGAGATCACCGTGTCGGGCTTGATGCCCATCAGGGCGGCCACGCGCGGGTTCTCCGCCGTCGCCCGCATGGCCCGCCCCAGGTTGGTGCGGTTGACCATCCACATCAGCAGGGCCAGCACGATGACCGTGGTCGCCAGGATGGTGATCTGGGTCACCGAGATCACGGCCCCGCCGATCTCGATCGGCTCACGCGAGAGCATCGAGGGGTAGGACTTCGGGTTCGGCTTGAAGATGATCATGGCGATCGTCTGCAGCAGGATGGACATGCCGATGGCGGTGATCAGCGGTGCCAGCCGGGGTGAGTTGCGCAGTGGCCGGTAGGCCAGCTTCTCGATGGTGAAGTTGAGCACCGCACACACCACCATGGAGATGAGCGTGGCCAGCACCAGGATCATCCACAGGGGCGCGCCGGGCATGCCGTCGCGCATGATGCCGATGGTCAGCCAGCTGGTGAGCGCGCCGATCATGAGCACGTCGCCGTGCGCAAAATTGATGAGGCCGATGATGCCGTACACCATGGTGTACCCGAGGGCCACCAGGGCGTACATGCTGCCCAGCACCAGACCGTTGATGATCTGCTGTAGCAAGACGTCCATGAAGTTTCTCCGTGAGTTTGGCGGGGCCGTTTCTTTCTGATGGCTGCCGGACCGCCTCAACCTAGCAAAAAACCCGCCAGACGCGCCCTGTCCTGGGGCAGCCTGCGGGTTGGTGGGCGGATTGTAGCGATGCGTAAACAGGCACCGCATGCGTGTAAGCCCTTATCGGACGCGGGTTTTCCCTGTGAGCGGCATCCGGCGGTCACTGCATCAGCCGGACAGAGCATACATTAGGATTTCTTATCATTGAGGCGCCGAAGCTCCCGCAGCTTATCGGCGATGCGGATCTCCAGCCCCCGCTCCACCGGCCGGTAGAAGCCCGGATCGGCCATGCCGTCGGGCAGGTAGCGCTCGCCGGCCGCGAACCCGCCGGGCTCGTCGTGGGCGTATCGGTAGCCCTTGCCGTGGTCGAGCTCCTTCATCAGCCGCGTGGGTGCGTTGCGCAGGTGCAGCGGAACGGGCCGGGTGCCGTCCTTCTTCACGAAGGCCCTGGCTTCGTTGTAGGCCTTGTACACGGCATTCGACTTGGGGGCCACCGCCAGGTAGACGGTGCACTCGGCCAGCGCGAGTTCGCCTTCGGGCGAGCCCAGCCGCTCGTAGACCTCGGCCGCATCCAGGGCCAGGCGCAGGGCACGCGGGTCGGCCAGGCCGATGTCCTCGGCCGCCATGCGGACCAGCCGGCGGGCCAGGTAGCGCGGGTCGGAGCCCCCGTCGAGCATGCGCACCAGCCAGTAGAGCGCGGCATCGGGGTCGGAGCCGCGCACGCTCTTGTGCAGGGCGCTGATGGTGTCGTAGAACTGGTCGCCGCCCTTGTCGTAGCGCCGCATGCGCTCGCCCAGCACCCTGAGCAGCCAGGCGTCGCCGATCTCGGCCAGCTCCTCCCGCCCGGCAGCCACCGCCAGCGTCTCCAGCGTGTTGAGCAGGCGCCGCGCGTCACCGTCGGCATGGGCGATCAGCCGGTCCTCGGCCGCCTTCTCGACGGACGGCACGGCACCGATGGCCTGGGCCCGGCGCACCAGCTGGCGCAGGTCGTCCTCGCCCAGCGGCTGCAGCACGTAGACCGCCGCGCGCGACAGCAGCGCGGAGTTGACCTCGAAGGACGGGTTCTCGGTCGTGGCGCCGATGAAGGTGAACAGGCCGCTTTCGACGTGCGGCAGGAAGGCGTCCTGCTGGCTCTTGTTGAAACGGTGCACCTCGTCGACGAAGACGATGGTGCGCTGGGGCTGCAGCCCCTGGCGCGCCGCCTCGGCCTGCTCGACCGCCTCGCGGATGTCCTTGACGCCCCCGAGCACCGCACTGATGGTGATGAACCGGGCATCGAAGGCATCGGCCATCAGGCGGGCGATGGTGGTCTTTCCTACCCCGGGCGGTCCCCAGAGGATGCAGCTGTGCGGCTGGCCGGACTCGAAGGCCAGCCGCAGGGCCATGCCTTCGCCCAGCAGGTGCTGCTGCCCGATGACCTCGCCCAGGTGCCGGGGGCGCAGGCGTTCGGCCAGCGGGGCATGAGCCGGAGACGCAACGGGCTTGACCACGTCAGGGGCGGATGACGGCCACCCCTGGCGGGGGCTGGAACCGGAAGCGCGAGGAAGGCACGGGCACGTTGGCCTGCCAGCCGGTGAAGCTGAGCACCGAGCGCTGACCGAGGCTGTCATCGATCTCCAGCCGCGCCAGTTCCCCCTGGCGCAATCCGACCCGGACCTGCAGCAGCTGTCCGTCGCCCTGGCGCGGGCGCGCCTGGACCCACTCCAGGCCGTCTGCCTGTCCGGCAGACTGCAGCTCGAAATGCCGGCCCAGCTCTTCCAGGCTGGTCCCGGACACGATCAGCGCAGCCGGTGTGCTCCCCAGCGCCTCCTGCTGGCGGCGCGCGGTCACCTGGTCGAGATCGACATCGTGCAGCCACAGGGTCTCGCCGTCGGCCACGATGGTCTGCTCGAAGGGCCGGGTGTAGTCGAACCGGAAACGCCCCGGCCGCTGGAACTCGAAACGGCCGTAAGAGGTCTTGCTGCGCGCCACCGATTCGCCGGTGCGCTTCGGCGAGGTCACCACCTGCGTGAACTCAGCCCGCGCAGTGCGCACCTCCTGCAGGAACCGCTCGAGCTGCTGCAGGCCGTCGGCCTGCGCGGCCAGGGACACACCGGCCAGGATGAGGGACAGGGCAATTCGTCTGATCATGGGTATCCGATCGGGGTGCGGGCGCAAGGTTCAGGCCGTGCGGCGCCGCAGCTCAGGCATCACCGCGCGGCGCCACCAGGATGTCGCGCTGGCCGCTGCTGGTCAGGGCGCTGACCAGCCCGGCCTTCTCCATGTCCTCCAGCAGCCGGGCGGCCCGGTTGTAGCCGATCTTGAGCTTGCGCTGGACGTAGGAAATGCTGGCCTTGCGGTCCTGCAGCACGATGGCCACCGCCTGGTCGTACAGCGGGTCCTTTTCGCCGCCGGCCCCTGCGCCATCGCCCGACAGGTCGGCACCCTCGCCGTCACCCCCCGCCGCGTCCAGCACACCGTCGACGTAGTTGGGCTCGCCGCCCTGCTCCTTGAGGTAGGCCACCACCCGGTGCACCTCGTCGTCGCTGACGAAGGCCCCGTGCACCCGCACCGGGAACCCGGTGCCCGCGGGCAGGTAGAGCATGTCGCCCATGCCGAGCAGCGTCTCGGCCCCCATCTGGTCGAGGATGGTGCGGCTGTCGATCTTGCTGCTGACCTGGAAGGACAGTCGCGTCGGGATGTTGGCCTTGATCAGTCCGGTGATCACGTCCACGCTGGGCCGCTGGGTGGCCAGGATGAGGTGGATGCCGGCCGCGCGCGCCTTCTGGGCCAGCCGAGCGATCAGTTCCTCGATCTTCTTGCCCACGACCATCATCAGGTCGGCCAGCTCGTCGATCACCACCACGATGTGGGGCAGGCGCTCCAGCGGCTCGGGCTGCTCGGGCGTGAGGCTGAACGGGTTGCCGATGATCTCGCCGCGCGCCGTGGCCTCGTCGATCTTGGCATTGAAGCCGGCGAGGTTGCGCACGCCCATCTTGCTCATCAGCTTGTAGCGCCTTTCCATCTCGCCGACACACCAGTTCAGGCCGTTGGCGGCGTGCTTCATGTCGGTGACCACCGGCGCCAGCAGGTGCGGAATGCCCTCGTAGACGCTCAGCTCCAGCATCTTGGGGTCGATCAGCAGCAGGCGCACGTCCTTGGCATCGGCCTTGTACAGCAGCGAGAGGATCATGGCATTGATGCCCACCGACTTGCCCGAACCGGTGGTGCCGGCCACCAGGCAGTGCGGCATCTTGGCCAGGTCGGCGACCACGGGCTGGCCGGCAATGTCCTTGCCCAGCCCCATGGTCAGCAGGCTGCGGGCGTCGTTGTAGACCTGCGAGCCCAGGATCTCGCTGAGCTTGATGGTCTGGCGCTTGGCGTTGGGCAGCTCCAGCGCCATCAGGCTCTTGCCCGGGATGGTCTCGATCACCCGGATGGAGACCAGCGACAGCGAGCGCGCAAGGTCGCGGCCAAGGTTGACGATCTGGGAGCCCTTGACGCCGGTGGCCGGCTCGATCTCGTAGCGGGTGATGACCGGACCCGGCGCCGCCGCGACGACCCGCACCTCGACACCGAAATCCTTGAGCTTCTTCTCGATCAGGCGGCTGGTCATCTCCAGCGTCTGGCTGTCCACGCCGGCCTGGTGCGCCGGCGCGCTGTCGAGCAGGTCCACCTGGGGCAGACGGCTGTCCGGCAGTTCGGTGAACAGGGGCTTCTGGCGCTCCTTGGCCACCCGCTCGCTGCGCGGAACCTCCGCGAGGGCCGGCTCGATGTGGACCGGCGTCGGATGCTGCTCCTCGATCTCGACCCGCTCGACCTTGACCACCTCCTCGCGTTCGCGGGCGGCCTGCTCGCCGATGCGCAGGTCCTCGACGGCCTCGCGCCTCTCGCGACGGGCCTCGAACCAGCCGTCCAGCCATCCGCCCATCAGTTCGGCCATCTGCCCCCACGAAAAACGGAACACCGCCGGCATGCACAGCACCAGCAGCGCCATCATCAGCAGCGCCGAGCCGGTGAACCCGGTCCAGCCCATGACCAGCGGCCCCAGCCAATGGCCCAGGGCACCACCCGCGTTGCCGGGCAGCATCTCATCGAACCGGTAGAGGCGTGTCCATTCGAGCACGGCACTGGCCGACATCAGCACCACCAGCCCCAGCCAGAACACCGTGCGCCTGACCCAGGGCCGCTGCCAGGCCGAAGCGGGCTCCTGCAACGGGCCTGCCACCCCCTGCTGGCCCCGAATCCAGCGTGCCAGGGCGGACAGCCAGCTGCGCAGGCCGGCCAGCACCGCCCACCAGGCGGAAAAACCGAACAGGAAGTAGGTCACGTCGGCCAGCCAGGCGCCCAGCCTGCCGCCCCAGTTGCCGACCTCGGCACGGGTGCCGGTGGTGCTCCAGGCCGGATCGGCCATGCTGTGGCTGCCCAGCGCCAGCAAGGCAAAGGCCAGCAGCGCGGCGCCGAGCACCAGCACGATCTCCTGGGCAAAACGGGACACCACCGACGGCGACGGCTGCGCCTGGTCGGCATTGAGGGTGTTGAGGGAATACGTCATAGGCCTCGCATCGAACGAGGGCAAGCTTACCCCATGAAAATGCCCCGGCACCGGCCGCGCCTGCCGGCCCCGGCGCCGGGCGGCCCGTGCCCGCCTTCAGCTCAGCGCGACAGGGCTCAGCTCAGCGAGTTCAGGCGTTCCTTGATCAGGGTGCTGCCATCGGGCAGTGTCTCTATGAAGCCGCGCTCTTCCAGATCTTTCATGACCCGGCTGACCATCTCGCGCGAAGCCCCGATCATCTTGGCCACGTCCTGGCGTGAGACGCGCTCGCGGATCAGCAACTGGCCGTCCCGGTCGGGTCGCGCGAACTCGAGCAGGGCCCTGGCCACCCGGCCGTAGACATCCATCAGGGCCAGCGACTCGATCTTGCGGTCGGCGTGCCGCAGCCGCTGCACCAGCCCCCTCAGGACCGCGTAGGCCATCGAGGTGTTCTCGGGCAGGCAGCGGGCGAACTCCGCCCGCCCCAGGATCAGCACGTCGGTCTGGACCTCGGCCCGGACGGTGGCCGAGTGGGGCTGGTTGTCGATCAGGCTCATCTCGCCCACGTAGTCGCCCGGGTTCATGGTGGCCAGGATCACCTCCCGGCCGCGGCTGTCCTGCGTCATCACCCGGGCGCGTCCGGTCAGGACGATGGCCAGGAAGTTCGACTTCTTGCCCTGCTCGACGATCACCTCTCCACGCTTGAACCGGCGCTTGACCACCGCGTCGGCCACCGACTCGGCCTGGGCCTGGGTCAGGGTGGAGAACAGGGGTACGCGACGGATCAGGTCCAGGTTGGAGAGGATGGACATGCGTGTATTCCTTTGGATTGAATCGGCGTGGCGGGGCGCTACTTACAATGAAGGTCGACCTGGATGGCGTGCCACGGCGCGCGCAGGCCAGAACGCAAGCCCCCCAACTCTATACCAGAGCCCTTTCATTGGGCATGGGACCAACACCATGAAGCACGCCAAAGTACTCATTCTAGGCTCCGGACCGGCCGGCTACACCGCAGCGGTGTACGCGGCGAGGGCCAATCTGAACCCGGTCCTGATCACCGGCATCGCCCAGGGTGGACAGCTCATGACCACCACCGAGGTGGACAACTGGCCCGCCGACGTGGACGGTGTGCAGGGCCCCGACCTGATGCAGCGCTTCCTGGCCCACGCCGAGCGCTTCAAGACGGAGATCGTGTTCGACCACATCAACGCGGTGGACTTCTCCAAGCGCCCCTTCGTTCTCAAGGGCGACAGCGGCGAATACAGCTGCGACGCCCTGATCATCGCCACCGGCGCGTCCGCCCGCTACCTCGGCCTGCCTTCGGAGGAGGCCTTCATGGGCAAGGGGGTGAGTGCCTGCGCCACCTGCGACGGCTTCTTCTACCGCGGCCAGGAGGTGGCGGTGGTCGGCGGGGGCAACACCGCCGTCGAGGAAGCCCTGTATCTGTCGAACATCGCGACCCGGGTCACCCTGGTGCACCGGCGCGACAGCTTCCGCGCCGAGCCCATCATGGTCGACAAGCTGATGGACAAGGTCAGGGAAGGCAAGATCGAGCTCAAGCTCTTCAGCGTGCTCGACGAGGTCCTGGGCGATGCCACAGGCGTCACGGGGGTGCGGCTCAAGCACGTGCAGACCGGCGCCACGGAGGATGTCGCCGTCAAGGGCTGCTTCATCGCCATCGGCCACAGCCCGAACACCGAAATCTTCAAGGGACAGCTGGAGATGAAGGACGGCTACATCGTGACCCGGTCGGGACTTGCCGGCATGGCCACCATGACCAGCGTGCCCGGCGTCTTTGCCGCCGGCGACGTCCAGGACCATGTCTACCGGCAGGCGATCACCAGCGCCGGCACGGGCTGCATGGCGGCCCTGGATGCGCAGCGTTTCCTGGAAAACGCGTGACGTCCTGACGCGCATCGCGGCCGCGGCCTGCCGTTGATCGGGCCGACCTGGCAACAAGGACCGGGGTCGGCATATAATGGCAGGCTTTTTCGGGTCAGACGCAAGTCAGACATACCGTCTTGATGACGGTTCAGATGGCCCGACGGGTTACCGCCACCCTTCTGGCGAGGTGAGGCCCCCACCGCACGGGTGGCGGCCGTTTGTATGAATCGGAGTGTCCTCATGGCACGCGTCTGCGACGTCACGGGCAAGAAGCCCATGGTCGGGAACAATGTTTCCCACGCCAACAACAAAACCAAGCGCCGGTTCCTGCCGAACCTGCAATACCGCCGTTTCTGGGTCGAGAGCGAGAACCGCTGGGTTCGCCTGCGTGTCTCGGGCGCTGCCCTGCGCCTGATCGACAAGAACGGCATCGACGCCGTGCTCGCCGACCTGCGTGCACGCGGCCAGGCCTGATCGAGGAGTAAGACACCATGGCTACCAAAGGCGTTCGCGAGAAGATCAAGCTGGAGTCCACCGCCGGCACCGGTCACTTCTACACCACCACCAAGAACAAGAAGACCACGCCCGACAAGATGCTGATCAA
>SBFS01000233.1 GCA_006227825.1 Burkholderiales bacterium
GATTCCCTCGATGTCCGACCGCGACGGCAAGATCTGGATGGACGGCCAGATGGTCGACTGGCGCGACGCCAAGATCCATGTGCTGACCCACACCCTGCACTACGGCTGCGGTGCCTTCGAGGGCGTGCGCGCCTACAACACGGTCAACGGCACCGCCATCTTCCGCCTGCAGGAGCACACCGAGCGCCTGTTCAACAGCGCCAAGATCCTGCGCATGAAGATTCCCTTCTCGCCCGAGCAGGTCAACGAGGCCCAGAAGGCCGTGGTGCGCGAGAACGCGCTGGACAGCGCCTACATCCGCCCGCTCACCTGGATCGGGGACAAGAAGCTGGGCGTCTCGCCCAAGGGCAACACCATCCACCTGATGGTCGCCGCCTGGTCCTGGGGTGCCTACCTCGGCGAGGAGGGCCTCAGGCGCGGCATCCGCGTCAAGACCAGCAGCTACACCCGCCACCACGTCAACATCACGATGACACAGGCCAAGGCGGTGAGCAATTACACCAACTCGATCCTGGCCAACATGGAGGCCACCGACGAGGGCTATGACGAGGCCCTGCTGCTCGACTCGGCCGGCTTCGTCTCCGAAGGCGCGGGTGAGAACCTGTTCGTCATCAAGAACGGCGTCATTTACACGCCCGACCTCTCCGCCGGCGCCCTCAACGGCATCACCCGCAACACGGTGTTCCACATCGCCAAGGACCTGGGCCTGGACATCGTGCAGAAGCGCATCACCCGCGACGAGGTCTACATCGCCGACGAGGCCTTCTTCACCGGGACAGCCGCCGAGGTCACCCCGATCCGCGAGCTCGACCGCATCGAGATCGGCGCCGGCAGCCGGGGCCCGGTCACCGAGAAGGTCCAGAGCGCCTTCTTCGACATCGTCAACGGCCGCAACCCGAAGTACGCCCACTGGCTGACCCTGGTCTGATCCGAGGTGCCGCCATGAGCAAGATGGAAATCGAACTGTCCGCCAGCGACCTGAACGCACAGGGTGGCATCTTCTGCCCCAGCCCCAAGGCGGACATGAAGCTCTGGAACAGCCACCCCAGGGTCTACCTGGATGTGGCCCACACCGGCGAGGCGCGCTGCCCCTACTGCGGCACGGTCTACCGGCTCAAGGCCGGCGAGCGGCTGTCCTCCGCGCACTGACGGCACCGGCGGCAAAAAAAGAGCCACCTCGCGGTGGCTCAGGAAAGTCCTTGGAAGGACGTCGTTGGGATTGTGGTTACCCTGTTGCGCCTGCCGGCCGCGGGGCGGATGCCCCTCGGAAATCCGGTGACGCGTTGGTGACAGCAACTGATTCATTGTGCAGTGCAAGAGGGCCTGCTGCCAATCCCCATTTGGGGGGAAACCGGCCAGAAACTTGGGTAATATGACCCAAACCCGGTCAGACGGTCGTCATCCGGGCACAAGCGGCGACCGCTGCCAGGCAGGACAGGGCCTGTTCAGGGCAGGGTGACGACAAAGCGGGCGCCCCCGCCCTCCCGCCCCTCGCACCGGACCTGCCCGCCATGCCGCTCGGCGATGGTGCGCACCAGCGACAGGCCCAGGCCCACCCCCCCCTCGCGCTCGCTGGACCCGGGCAGGCGAAAGAACGGTTCAAAGATGCGGCCTCGGTACTCTGGCGGCACCCCGGGTCCGCGGTCCTCCACGGCCACGCAGGCGCCGCCCGCCTCCCCTCTGGAGAGCACCAGCCTGACCTGGGCCTCCTGGGGGCCGGTTCCGGCTTCTTCGGCCCTGCCGTAGCGCCGCGCGTTCTCCAGCAGGTTGCGCAGCAGGCGCCGCAGCAACCGCGGGTGTCCCTGGATGAGCAGCGGCGAAACGCCCGGCGCCATCTCCAGCTCGGCCCCGCTGCGCGCGCACTCCTCGGCCGCCAGGCCCACCAGGTCGACCTCTTCGGTGGGGCCGAGTGCGCCGGGTTCGCTGGCGTCGCGCAGATCCAGCCGGCTCGCGAGCAGGATTTCGTCGATCAGCTGGTCCAGTTCGTCGATGCTGCGGGCAATTTCGGCGCGCTGGCGGCCGTCACCGGCCTGCGGGCCGAGCAGCTCCAGCCCGATGCGGATGCGCGCCAGCGGCGAGCGCAGCTCGTGCGAGGCATTGGCCAGCAGGGTCTTGTGGGATTGCAGCAGGGTCTGCACACGTTCGGCGGCGGCGTTGAAGCGCTGCGCCAGAAAGGCCACCTCGTCCTGGCCCTGCACCGGCAGCCGGGTCGACAGGTCGCCTTCGCCCCAGCGTTCCACGCCCTTCTGCAGTCTTTCGAGCCGCTGGGTCAGCCGGCGCACGATGGGATAGGCGCCCAGCGCCACCGCCAGCGCCACCAGCCCGAGCAGCCAGGCGAAACCGGCGGGCGATTGCAGCCAGGCCTGGGCCCGGCGCGTCGGCACCGGGCTGCCGGTCGGGCGGGACGGGCGCGGCAACTGCACGTAGAGCGTCTGACCGTCCTTCATGGTGACCTGGAATTCCAGGGCCTCGCCCGGCACACGCACCGCCGTCGCAGGCGCCTGGCCCAGCACCTCGCCGGCCGCGTTGCGCAGCACGATCACCCGACCAGCCCGGTTCTCGATCTGCGCGCGCTCGAAGTCCAGCGCCTCCTGCCACAGCCAGCCGACCACCAGCGTCAGCACCGTGACCGCGGCCACCACCGCCAGCCAGATGCGCAGGTACAGCTTCTGACCCAGGGG
>SBFS01000147.1 GCA_006227825.1 Burkholderiales bacterium
CAGGGGGCCGGTGTGCACAGCCCGCTCAGTCCGTTTGCCCCCTTGCCGCAGCGACGGGACGTGGTGCCCTGGTCGGTGCTGACCGACATCGGAACCCGCATCGAGAACCGGCGCATCGTCCCGGTCTATCCGGCGGCTGTGCGCCGCCTGGACCAGAAGACGCAACGCATCCAGGGCTTCATGATGCCACTGGAGCCGGGCGAGCAGCAGAGGCACTTCCTGTTGTCCTCCGTTCCGCTGACCTGTTCTTTCTGCACGCCCGGCGGCCCGGAGAGCATGGTGGAAGTGCGCACCAGGTCTCCGGTCAGGTACAGCCAGGGGGCTGTCGTGGTCGAGGGCCGGTTCCATGTCCTGAGGAATGACCCCTACGGCCTGTACTACCGGATCACGGAGGCCGTGGGCGTCCGGTGATGCATTCGTGACCCGCGGGCAGCCAGGTGCTGGCCGGGCGCAGTACGATCCTGCCGGTGAATCTGGCCGCCCACCCTGTTGTCGCTTCCCTGACGCCCGTCTTCCTGCTGATCGGTGCCGGCTATCTGGCCGGTCGCCGGCAGTGGATCCGGGCCGATGCGGTCAAGGACCTGTCCAACCTGGTCTTCCTGCTGCTGATCCCGGCCCTGCTGTTCCGCACCATGAGCGTGGTGCGCTTCGAGACGCTGGACCTGCGGCCCATCATGGCCTATTTCGTGGCCGCGCTCGGCCTGCTGGCGGCCGGGATCGTCTGGCGCGGCTTCAGCTGCCGCAGCGTGGTGATGGCGCTGGCCGGCGTGTTCTCCAACATGGTCATGATCGGCATCACGCTGGTCGAGCTGGCCTACGGCAAGGCCGGCCTGGTGACCCTGCTGACCCTGGTGTCGGTGCATGCGCTCATCCTGCTGACCGTGGCCTCGGTGGTGCTCGAACTGGCGGCGGCCCGCCAGTCCCGCCGGGCCGGTGGCGAGCCCCCCCATCTGCTGGCCACGGCCTGGTCGGCCATCCGGGGGGCGCTGATCCATCCGATTCCGCTGCCCATCATCTGCGGCCTGCTGTTTGCCCAGACAGGCTGGGCCCTGCCAGCGGTGGTCGACAAGCCGCTGCAGCTGCTGGGCAGTGCCTTCGGTCCCCTGGCGCTCGTGCTGGTGGGGGTGAGCCTGGCCCGCACGCCACTGCAGGGGCACTGGCGCGAGGCCCTGTGGCTGTGTGCCTCGAAGAACCTGCTGCTGCCGGTGCTCGTGGGACTGAGCGCCTGGGCCTTCGGCATCCGGGATCTGCCGCTGACCGTGATGGTGGTCGCCGCCGCCCTGCCCATCGGCGCCAATGTCTTCCTGTTCGCCCAGCGTTACCAGGTGGTGCAGGAGCTCACCACCGCCAGCATGGGACTGTCGACCGTGCTGGCCCTGTTCAGCCTGAGCCTGGTGATGCTGGTCATGTCCGCTCTATGAGCGGGCACATCAGTCGGCGTCGGGCTGGCTGATCTTGCGCGCTTCCTCGATCTGGTACTCGAAGTAGTGCTGGATGCCGAAGGCCAGGGTGCCCATGAAGGCGACCGTGCCGACCAGCACCGAGAACACCAGCCCGCCGATGGTCAGCCAGTGGGTGGCGCCGGCCGGATGGCCGCAGGCCGAATCCGGGTTGAACCACCGGTTCCATTTCTCCTGGTCGGTCAGGGCGAACACGATGCCGGTCAGGCAGCTGATGGCGATGCTCATCCCCAGCAGCGGGATCAGCACCCACGAAAGCTTGTCGTCCTGCCCGTAGGTGAGCACACGGTCCACCCCCCACCAGCCCAGCGCGGTGGGCAGCGGATGCAGCCAGCCGATCCAGTCGCCGGGCCCCCGCAGGTAGAAGCGGTGCAGGCCCAGTGTCCCGCCGATCAGGGCCAGCCAGGTGGCCACCGTCTTGCTCTTTGCGCGTGCGCCGCTCATGCCAGTGCCTCCTGCTCGGCCGGAGGGCAGGTGTCGCCCTGGCCCAGGCTTTTCTGCATCAGCACGATGTCCAGCCAGCGGCCGAACTTCCAGCCGCAGGACTGCACCACACCGACCTGCTCGAAGCCCAGGGCCCTGTGCACGCCGATCGAGCCGGTGTTGGCCGAGTCGCCGATCACGGCCATCACCTTGCGGATGCCGCCGCGCTCGAGCTCGGCCAGCAGCTCGGCCAGCAGGGCCTTGCCCAGGCCGCGGCCGGCCGCCTCGGGCGCCAGGTAGATCGAGTCCTCCACCGAGAACCGGTAGGCCGGCCGCGGCTTGAACCAGTTGCCGTAGGCAAAGCCCAGCAACCGGCCGTCTTCTTCCAGCACCAGCCAGGGCAGGCCTTTGCCCAGCACGTCGGCCCGGCGGGACTGCATGTCGGCGGCGCTCGGTGGGGTCGTCTCGAAAGTGCCCGTGCCGTGCAGCACGTGGTGGGCATAGATGCGGGTGATGGCGTCGAGATCGGAGTCTTGGCTCGGGCGGATCAGGGGCATGGGGTGGCGGGTACGGTGGCTGCGAAGGGGGGCCAACAGCGGATCAGGCAAGACGATCCGCGGTCGGCAGGTGTCCGGGCTATAATGTCAGGCTTTGCGGCGTTTCGCTGGCCGGGTGGTCAGTCGGTGTCTCAGGCGCTGCAACGAAACGGGTCGCAAGACCCAGCGAAGTGCCCCTGGGGCATCTCTCCACCCGAAGGATAAATCATGGTCGTCATCCGACTCTCCCGCGGCGGTGCAAAGGCCCGTCCTTTCTACAACATTGTGGTGGCTGACAAGCGCAACCGCCGCGATGGCCGTTTCATCGAGCGCATCGGTTTCTACAACCCGCTGGCCAAGGGCGGCGAAGAGCCACTGCGCATCGCCCAGGACCGCCTGTCCTACTGGACCGGCGTGGGCGCGGTGCCTTCCGACACCGTGGCGCGCCTGATCAAGCAGGCCGCCCAGGCCGCCCAGGCTGCTGCCTGAACCTTCGGGCTTCCCCGGGCAGGCCGGTGACCGCTGCAGCCGCGCAGCCACTCGAGCCGGCCAGCCTGCCGGCCGATGCGGTGGAGCTTGGCCGGGTGCAGGATGCCTGGGGCATCAAGGGCTGGATCCGCATCCTGCCCTACGGCGCCGACACGCAGGCGCTGGCCAGCGCCGAACGCTGGTACCTGCTGCCGCCCGAAGGCCGTTTCGCCCGGGGTTTTGCGGCGTTCCAGGGCTGTGTCCAGGTGCGGCTGGCCGAGATCCGGGACCATGCGGACGGCATCGTGGCCCGCATCTCGGGGGTCGATGACCGGAACCTGGCCGAGGCGCTCAAGGGCGCACGCATCTGCCTGCCGCGCAGCGACTTCCCTCCCACCCCCGAAGGCGAGTACTACTGGGTCGACCTGATCGGCCTGGATGTGGTGAACCGCCAGGGCGAGCATCTGGGGGTGGTTCGTGACCTGCTGAGCACCGGACCGACCTCCGTGCTGGTGCTGCAATCGCGGGACGGGGAAGATGCCGGGGCAGACAAGCCGCGCGCCGGCGCCCAGCGCATGATTCCCTTCGTGGCCGCCTACGTCGATGACGTCGACCGGGAGGCTCGCCGCATCCTGGTCGACTGGCCCAGCGACTACTTCTGACCGCCGCACAGGCCTGTGCGCCAGTTCACGGCCCATCGACGCCATGCGCTTTGATGTCATCACCCTCTTTCCCGAGCTGTTCGGGCCCTTCCTGAGCCACGGCATCAACCGGCGCGCCTTCGAGTCCGGCCAGGTGCAGGTCAGGCTGTGGAATCCGCGTGACCACGCCGAGGGCAACTACCGGCGGGTGGACGACCGGCCCTTCGGGGGTGGTCCCGGGATGGTCATGATGGCCGAGCCGCTGTGGCGCTGCCTTCAGGCGGTGCGCCAGGATCGTGCCACGGCCGGGGCCGGGGGTGCCCGGGTGCCGGTGGTGCTGTTCTCGCCCGCCGGCCGCCGCCTTGACCATGCGGCCGTGCAGGACTGGTCCCGAGGTCCGGGCGCCATCCTGGTCTGCGGCCGATACGAAGGCATCGACCAGCGCTTCATCGATGCCTGTGTCGACCAGCAGATCAGCCTGGGCGACTTCGTGCTGTCCGGAGGCGAGGTGCCGGCCATGGCCCTGCTGGATGCGGTGGCCCGCCTGCAGCCCGGGGTGCTGGGCGATGAGGGCAGCCACCAGCAGGACAGTTTCAATCCGGTGCTCGACGGCCTGCTGGACAGCCCGCACCACACCCGGCCCGAGGTCTGGCAGGGCCCTGACGGCCCGGTGCCGGTGCCGCCGGTCCTGCTGGGCGGCCATCACGAGAAGATCGCCCGCTACCGCCGGGAGCAGAGCCTGCAGGCCACCGCCCGCCTGCGGCCCGACCTGCTGGCGGCTGCCCGCGCACAGGGACGTCTGGACGGGCAGGACGAGGCTTTCCTGCGCGAGCAGGGGCTGCTATAATGAAAGGCTTTTCGATCCTCTGGTCGGCCGCTGCGAGCGGAGCCGGGATGCCATGAATGGCAGGTCCCGCCCGGATTCGCGGCCTTATCAACCCCATGTCGGGGCAGCGCGGCCATGATCGTTGTGAAGGAAACCATGAACCTCATCCAGACCCTCGAGCAGGAAGAAATCGCCCGCCTGAACAAGGACATCCCGGCGTTCGCCCCCGGCGACACCGTGATCGTCAGCGTGAACGTGGTGGAAGGCAACCGCAAGCGTGTGCAGGCCTACGAAGGCGTGGTCATTGCCCGTCGCAACCGTGGCCTGAACTCGAGCTTCATCGTCCGCAAGATCTCCAACGGCGAAGGTGTCGAGCGCACCTTCCCGCTCTACAGCCCCCGCATCGCCAAGATCGAGGTCAAGCGCCGCGGCGACGTGCGCCGCGCCAAGCTGTACTACCTGCGCGAGCGCAGCGGCAAGTCGGCCCGCATCAAGGAAAAGCTGGGCGCCTGAGCCAGGCCGCCTGTGCATCCGGCCTCCGGCCCGTCCTGAAAAGCCGCTCCTCGGAGCGGCTTTTTCATGACCGCACGGTCCGCGCCGCGCTTGGCCACACGGTCGCGAACGGGTCTGCGCCCGGTCCTGCCTTGTCCTATGCTGCAGCCTTGAACACCCGAGTGCCATTCCATGTCGTCCGGTCTGCTGCCGTTTGATCCCCGTCAGGTGCCGGTCGTGCCGGCCGAGGACGACCGCAGGCTGCGACCGGCCCCGCCCGAGCGGCTCACCCCCCAGGGCCTGCGTTCGCTGTTCGCCAATCCGCCGGCCTGGTCGCCGGAGCTGCGCCGCGAACCTGCCTTCGTGGTCCGCGAGCCGGCGCAGGCCGCGGTGCTCCTGCCGCTGGTGATGAGGGACGAGCTGACCCTGCTGCTCACCCAGCGCACCGCCCACCTGAGCACGCACTCCGGGCAGATCGCGCTGCCAGGCGGGAAGGTGGACGACGAAGACGCGGATGCGACGGCGGCTGCGTTGCGCGAGGCCCATGAGGAGATCGGGCTGCCGCCCCGGCAGGTGGAGGTGATCGGCACGCTGCCCGAGTACATCACAGGCACGGCCTTCATCGTGACGCCGGTGGTCGGCCTGGTCGATCCCGGTTTCGAGCTGCAGCCCAACCCGCACGAGGTGGACGATGTCTTCGAGGTGCCGCTGTCCTTCCTGATGGATCCGGCCCACCACCGCCGGCACCGGCTGCAATTCGAGGGCCGCATGCGGGAGTGGTATTCCATGCCCTATGCCGAGGGCAGCCGGGAGCGGTTCATCTGGGGGGCCACCGCGGGCATGCTGCGCAACTTCTATCGCCTGCTGTGTGCCTGAGCGGAGGCGCGGACCGGCGCCTGGGACGGCGACCGACCGGTCCTTGCCGGTGCGCGGCTATCATCGCCGCATGAGTTTCTTTGCCATCCTCATCGCCCTGTTGCTCGAACAGGTGCGACCGCTGGCCCACGACAACCCGGTGCATGCCGCGCTGCGCGGCTGGATGCGCTCCATGCGGCGCAACTTCGACACCGGCCAGTCGGCGCATGCCTGGGTGGCCTGGATGCTGGCAGTGGCGGTGCCGGCCCTGATCTCGGGCCTGATCCACTGGGCGCTCGGGCAGGTGAGCGCGCTGCTGGCCTTCATCTGGCTGGTTGCGGTGCTCTACCTGACGCTGGGGTTTCGGCAGTTCAGCCATCATTTCAGTGACATCCGGCAGGCCCTGGAGGCGGGCGACGAGGCGCTGGCGCGCGAACGATTCGCCCGCTGGCTGAATGTCGACGCCAGCACCCTCCCGCGTGCCGAGCTGCTGCGGCAGTTCATCGTGCACTCGGTGCTTTCGGCCCACCGGCACGTGTTCGGCGTGCTGGTGGGGTTCGTCCTGCTGTGGGTGCTGGGTCTGGGGCCGGCCGGTGCGGTTCTCTACCGGCTGGCCGAGTATGTCTCGCGCCGATGGCGCCAGCGGCCCGATGGCACCCCCAGCGAGGCGCTCGAATCGGCGGCCCTGGGCATGTGGCGCTGGATCGACCTGGTGCCGTCGCGTGTCACGGCGCTGGGCTTTGCCGTGGTCGGCAACTTCGAGGAGGCGGTGGCGGGCTGGCGCTCACGGTCGGCCGCCGGCGGGGCCGGCAGCGACGACGTGGTCCTGGCCGCTGCCGGAGGGGCCATCAACCTGCCCCTGCTGCGCAGCGCCTGGCAGGAGCCGTCGGGCGCAGCCGATGCGCCGCAGCTGGCCCATCTGGGCAGCGTGGTCGGACTCGTCTGGCGGGCGGTGGTCCTGTGGATGCTGCTGCTGGCGCTGCTGAGTCTGGCCCGTCTGGTGGGCTGAGGCGGGTGCCGCGCTTGTGCCGGCCAAGGGGGCGCCGTTTCAGTAGCGCGCGGGCGCCGACAGCTCGGCAAACAGGTCCTGGTAGATCCGGTAACGGCTGGCGCTGATGGCCTTCGGATCGTCCTGTCCGCCGGCCGCCATCCCGTCGCCCATGACGTGGGCACGGACGCCGCATCCGGGTTCATGCAGGTGGGTGCAGTTGTAGAAGCGGCACTCTCCCAGCGCTGCCCGCAGGTCCGGCATCAGCGAGGCCAGGTCAGACGGTTCGATGTGGTGCAGTCCGAATTCCTGGAAGCCGGGCGAATCGATCAGGGCGGTCTGGCGGGCCGCATCGGTCCAGTACCAGGTGGTGCTGGTGGTGGTGTGGCGGCCCGAGTTCAGGGCGCGCGAAATCTCGCCGGTCTGGGCGCCCGCGTCGGGCACCAGGCGGTTCACCAGGGTGCTCTTGCCGGCCCCTGACGGTCCGAGCACCAGGGTGTGGCGCCCGTCCAGTTCGGCCCTGAGCGCCGCCAGGGTCTCACCGCCATCGTTCCTGAGCTGCAGCGCAAGCACCCGCGTGCCCATGTGCCGGTAGGGGGCCAGGCGCTGCCAGGCCAGCTCGAACGCGGGATGGAGGTCGCGCTTGTTCAGGACGATCAGGGCCTCGATGGCGGCCGCCTCGGCAGCGATCAGCGCGCGGCTGAGCTGGCTTTCCGAGAAAACCGGGTCCGCGGCCAGCAGCACCAGAACCTGGTCGATGTTCGAGGCGAAGGACTTGGTGCGCAGTTCATCCTGGCGGTACAGGAGGTTGCGCCGTTCATGCACCTGCTCGATGCTGCCCTCGTCTGCGCTGGGCAGCCACTGCACCAGGTCGCCCACCACCACCGTGCTCTTCTTGCCGCGCGGATGGCAGATGCGGCGGCTGCCGTCGGCGCTCTCGACCAGGCAGTGACGGCCGAAGGCGGCGACCACACGTCCCTCCTGCGGTGCCTGCGCGGCCGGATCCTGGCCGAGGCCGGGCTTCGGGTGTCGACCTTCGGCGGGGATGCGTCGGGGCACGGGGCAGGGCGGATCAGGAGCCGGTCAGCACGTC
>SBFS01000296.1 GCA_006227825.1 Burkholderiales bacterium
GTCGCGCTCGATGTCACCGACATCGCATCGATCAAGGCCGCCATCGCCCATGCCGAGACCGAGGTCGGTCCGATCGACATCCTGGTCAACAACTCGGGCGTGAGCACCACCCAGCGCCTGCAGGACGTGACCGAGGCGGACTACGACTTCGTCCTGGACACCAACACCAAGGGCGCCTTCTTCGTGGCGCAGGAGGTGGCCAAGCGCATGCTGGCCCGCGCCCGGGGCCAGGCGCCCGGCACCTGGGTGGGGGGGCGCATCATCAACATCGCCTCCATGGCGGGCCTGAAGGTGCTGCCCCAGATCGGCATCTATTGCATGAGCAAGGCGGCCGTGGTGCACATGACACGCGCCATGGCGGTGGAGTGGGGGCGTTTCGGCATCAATGTCAACGCCATCTGCCCCGGCTACATCGACACCGAGATCAACCACCACCACTGGCAGACCGAGCAGGGCCAGAAACTGATCCAGATGCTGCCGCGCAAGCGCGTCGGCCAGCCGCAGGACCTCGATGCGGTGCTGGTCATGCTGGCCAGCAACGAGAGCCATTTCGTCAACGGAGCGGTGATTGCGGCGGATGACGGCTTCGGTGTCTGAGCGCGTCCTCGCGGGGCTGCCGCCGGGCATGGGGGCAGGCATCGCGGCCGGTCTCGGTGCCGGTGCCCTGTGGGGCACGACCTTCGTGGCGCCGCTGGTGGCGCCGGGTTTCTCCTCGGCCGACTACACGGCGGGGCGCTTCGTGGCCTGCGGACTGTTCGCGCTGGCCTGGCTGCTGTGGCAGACGTGGCGCAGTTCACCGGCCCTGCGTGCCCGCCTGTGGCCCTCGCCTGCGCAGGCGAGGGCCGCCCTGGGCCTGAGTGTGCTGGGCTACACCGGCTACTACCTGTTGCTCGTGTACGGCATTGCCGATGCCGGGGCGGCCGTGCCGGCACTCATCATCGGCACGCTGCCCCTGTGGATGATGCTGCTGGGCAAGCCGGAACACCTGCGCTGGTCGGCCCTGTGGCCGGGTCTGGCGCTGACGGCCGCCGGCATGGCCCTGATGCTGGGTGTCACGGCTGCACAGGTGCAGCCCGATGGCGGCGGACATTTCTGGCGCGGCGTGCTGCTGGCGCTGGCGGCCATGACCAGCTGGCTGGCCTTCGGCCTGCTCAACGCGCGCTGGCTGCGCCGGCACACGCAGGTGGGCTCGATGGCCTGGGCCAACTGGCTGGGCCTGGCCGCCGGGCTGGGCGGGCTGGGTCTCTGGCTTGTCTGGGGGACTCCCCTGGCCGACCTGGTGTCCCGGCCCGGGTTCGGACTGTTCCTTCTCGTCTGCGCCGTCACCGGTATCGGCTCTGCCTGGGTGGCTGCGGTCCTGTGGAACGTGGCCAGCCGCCGCCTGAGCGCCAGCCTGGCGGGCCAGCTCGTCGTGAGCGAGACCGTGTTTGCCCTCATCTACGCCTTTGCCTGGAGCGGCGACTGGCCCGCGCCGGCCCAGTTGCTCGCCTGCCTGCTGTTCGTTGCCGGCATCCTGGCGTCCGTGCGGGCGCACCGCTGAAGCCTGCCGGTGTCCCGGCAACCCCACCCCCGAAATGTCATGAAACTCGAACTGCCCGAAGACAGGAAACTGGTCCACACCATCGTGGTGCCCATCCGCTGGGGCGACATGGACGCCATGGGCCATGTCAACAACACCCTGTATTTCCGCTACATGGAGATCGCCCGGCTCGACTGGTTCTTCGCCCTCGGACTGCCGGCCAATCCGCAGGGGCAGGGACCGGTGATCGCCAACGCCTTCTGCAACTTCCTGCGCCAGTTCGAATACCCGGGCGAGGTGCTGGTGCGCACCTACGTCGGTCAGGTCGGGCGTTCCTCGTTCGACACCTACCACGAGATGGCCCGCAGCGATGCGCCCGGTCAGGTCTGTGCCAACGGCGGTGCCACCGTGGTGTGGGTGGATTTTCCGCTGCAGAAGTCGGTGGCGCTGCCCGACGGGCTGCGCGCCCGACTGGGCTGAGCCGTCAGCCCACGGCGTTGGCCGGTTCCGCCCGCAGGGCAGCCACCCGCCGGTTGACCAGGCGGGCACCCACCGTCCAGCGCAGCCGGGCCGCCAGCCCCAGGCGCTCCTGCACCGCCGGCACCGAGCTGTAGAACTGGTATGGGTCGTCGAAGGCGCCCCAGTCGCGGGTGGGCAGGCTGTCCGGGTCGCTGGCACAGAACTGGGCGAAGGACGGCGTGTGCCCGTCCCAGGCGGTCTCGCCGTCGACATGCATGCCATAGCCGACGCGCCGTCCCTCGGCGGCCAGACGGCTCTGTGCGGCATGTGCCAGCGGCTGGTCGACCACGTGGGAGTCCACCGTCACCCAGCCGTTCTCGAGCAGCATCTCCACGCAGCAGTGCTGGATCGGCAGGCCTTCCAGGTCGATGATGCCCTGCAGGAACGTCGAGGGCATGCTGAAGAAGCGAAGGCGCGAAGGAATGCCGACCGAGCGCAGCAGCGCCACCAGCAGGGTGGATTTGGTGTGGCAGTCGCCGCGGCCGCGCTGCAGCACGGTCAGCGACGGCACCCCGGTGCCATCGCCCAGGCAGCCGAAGGGCAGGGCGCGCACATGCTCGAAGCAGGCCAGTGCCTTGTCGCCGGCCCGGTGCCTGAGCTGGGTCAGGCGCAGGCCCAGCAGGCGTATGCGCGGGTGGTG
>SBFS01000124.1 GCA_006227825.1 Burkholderiales bacterium
AAGGCCGACCCCACGTACCGCGGCCACATCGTCAACACCGCCAGCATGGCCGGCCTGCTGACCCCGCCCAACATGGGCATCTACAACGTCAGCAAGCACGCGGTGGTCAGCCTGAGCGAAACGCTCTACCAGGACCTGAAGCTGGTGACCGACCAGGTCGGCGCCAGCGTGCTCTGCCCCTACTTCGTGCCCACCGGCATCAGCCAGAGCCACCGCAACAAGCCCGCCGCGCTGGCCGACGAAAAGCCCACGCAAAGCCAGCTCATCGGCCAGGCCATGAGCGACAAGGCTGTGAGCAGCGGCAAGATCAGCGCGGCCCAGGTGGCCGAGATGGTGTTCCACGCCATGCGGCACAACCAGTTCTACATCTACAGCCACCCCAAGGCCCTGGGCAACGCAAAGAGCCGCTTCGATGCCATCGTGGCCGGCACCAACCCGCCCGACCCGTTTGCCGAGCGGCCCGAGATCGGCGAAGGCTTGCGCCAGGCGTTGCGCGCGGGCTGATCGCCGGCCCCGGATAGCGGGGCGAGGGCTTCCAATATTACGCGCCGCGTAATAAAATCCGCCCCATGATCCAGTCGTTCAAGTGCAGGGATGCGCAAGCGCTGTACGAGGGGAAGAGCCCCCGTCGGTTCAAGGCGTTTCTGGCCGTGGCCGAGCGCAAGCTCGCGCAGCTCGATGCGGCGCAAACGCTGGACTTTCTGAAGGCGCCGCCCGGCAACCGGCTGGAGGCGCTCAAGGGCGACCGAAAGGGGCAACACAGCATCCGCATCAACGACCAGTGGCGAATCTGCTTCGTCTGGTCGGAAGCGGGCCCCCTTGACGTTGAAATCGTGGACTATCACTGAAGGAAACAACATGGCACGCCTCGTCAATCGCATGCGTCCGGTGCATCCCGGCGAAGTCCTTCGCGAGGACTACCTGGCGCCTCTCGGGCTCAGCGTGAACGCGCTCGCCGTTGCGCTGGGGGTGCCCGCCACCCGCATCCACGAAATCGTCAAGGAGCGCCGTGCCGTGACCGCCGACACCGCGGCGCGGCTGGCCCAGTATTTCGGTGGCGATGCCGCTTCATGGCTCGTCATGCAGGCCAACTACGACCTCAAGACCCTGCCGACCCTGCGCGAAATTCAGCGCCAGGTGCCTGCGCGCGAACAGCTGGCAGCCTAGGTTGCTGCCCCGTGAACAGCCATTGTTTGTTGATGTTCGCGATTGACAAATAGCATAGGCGTACCAACGACGCCATGCATATCCTGGACAGTCAAGGTCCGGCGTCGGCCCCTCCCGCCCCTGTGGCAAACTCCCCCGCTCCGTTTGACTGACAACGGGCCGCTGGGGCCCCAGAGGGACATGCAGAAAATCATCGCGCAGATCGCGCAGGAGATCCGGGTTCAGGAGCGGCAGGTGTCGGCCGCCGTGGAGTTGCTGGACGGGGGCGCGACCGTGCCCTTCATCGCCCGCTACCGCAAGGAAGTGACCGGCGGGCTGGACGACACCCAGCTGCGCGAGCTGGAGGCGCGCCTGGCCTACCTGCGCGAGCTGGAAGACCGCCGCGTGGCGGTGCTCAAGGCCATTGACGAGCAGGGCAAGCTGACCGACGCGCTGCGCCTGGCCATTGCCAACGCACCGACCAAGCAGGAGCTGGAAGACATCTACCTGCCATACAAGCTCAAGCGCCGCACCAAGGGGCAGATGGCCCGCGAGGCCGGCATCGAGCCGCTGGCCGACAGGCTGTTCGCCGACCCGACGCTGGACCCGCTGGCCGAAGCCGCGGCGTTCACACGGCCGCCCGAGGTGCTGGATGACGGCAAGCCGGGCGCGGATTTCTCGACGCCGCAGGCGGTGCTGGACGGCGTGCGCGACATCCTCTCCGAGCGCTGGGCCGAGGACCCGGCGCTGGTGCAAGGCCTGCGCGAATGGCTGTGGGCCGAGGGCCTGCTGCGCAGTTCGCTGGTGGCCGGCAAGGACGAGAACAACCCCGATGTGGCCAAGTTCCGCGACTATTTTGAGTACGACGAGCCGATCGGCCGCGTGCCCTCGCACCGTGCGCTGGCGGTGTTCCGCGGCCGCTCGCTGGACATCCTGGACGCGAAGCTGGTGCAGCCGGTCGAACCGGAGCCGGGCAAACCCTCGCTGGCCGAAGGCCGCATTGCCCTGCACCTGGGCTGGAGCCACCAGGGACGCAAGGCAGACGACCTCATCCGCAAGTGCGTGGCCTGGACCTGGCGCGTCAAGCTCAGCCTGTCCACCGAGCGCGACCTGTTCACCCGCCTGCGCGAGAGCGCCGAGGCGGTGGCCATCAAGGTGTTTGCCGACAACCTGCGCGACCTGTTGCTGGCCGCGCCCGCCGGCCCGAAGGCCGTGATGGGCCTGGACCCGGGCATCCGCACCGGGGTGAAGGTGGCGGTGGTGGACGCGACCGGCAAGCTGGTGGCCACCAACACGGTCTATCCCCATGAACCCAGACGGGACTGGGACGGCGCGCTGCACACGCTGGCGCTGCTGTGCCGACAGCACGGCGTGCAACTGATCGCCATCGGCAACGGCACGGCCAGCCGCGAGACCGACAAGCTGGCGGGCGACCTGATCAAGATGCTCGCCAAGGCGGGCATCGAAGGCGTGCAGAAGGTGGTGGTGAGCGAGGCGGGCGCCTCGGTCTATTCCGCCAGCGA
>SBFS01000085.1 GCA_006227825.1 Burkholderiales bacterium
TGCAGCAGCTCCGGAAGGTCGCGGAACACCCGGTCGCCAGGCCCGGTTCCTGTGCCGTCGAGCAGGCGCGAGGCACTTCGTTCGGCCGCCGGGTGCTGGGCGATCAGGCTCTCAGGCAGGGAGAAGTCGAAATCCGCGACGGTGTATTCGCGGTCGGCGGGGAGGTGGTTCATGGTGCTTGAGGGCCGGACAGGCCCGTTCCAAGGAGATCGGGAGTGCAGCCGTCCGGGAACGGGATGCAGCCAGGCGGCCCATGCCGCGTTTGCGGGCAGAATTCTCCCATGCCTGCCCCGGTTGCTGCTGCCCCGCCGAACAAGCCCCTGTCGGCGCCCCAGAAGGCGCTGCACAGGCTGGGGCTGGTGCGCGACATCGATCTGGCCTTGCACCTGCCGCTGCGCTACGAGGACGAGACCCGCATCACCCCGCTGTCCGAGGCCAGGGACGGCCAGGTGGTCCAGCTCGAGGGCACCGTCACCCGCCAGGAGATCAGCCACCGTCCCCGGCGCCAGTTGCTGGTGACCCTGGATGACGGCAGTGACACCTGCACCCTGCGCTTTTTCACCTTCTATCCCTCGCACCTGAAGGCGCTGGCGGTGGGTGCGCGCGTGCGGGTGCGCGGCGAGCTGCGTGGCGGGTTCCTTGGGCGGACCATCATGCACCCGGCCTTTCACGCGGCCGCAGGCGAGCTGCCCGATGCGCTGACGCCGGTCTATCCCGCCAGTGCGCAGCTGCCCCAGGCCTACCTGCGCAAGGCCGTTGCCACGGGCCTGCGGCGGGCCGATCTGGACGAAACCCTGCCGCCCGGGCTGTTGCGGTCGCTCCAGGAGGCGCTGCATGGCCAGCGGGTGCCGCTGATGAGCCTGCGCGAAGCGCTGCAACACCTGCACCATCCAGGACCCGAGGTCTCGCCCGATGCGCTGGAAGACCGCAGCCATCCGGCCTGGCAGCGCCTGAAGGCCGAGGAACTGCTGGCGCAGCAGCTGTCGCAGCTGGCCGCCAAGCGCGAACGCGATGCCTTGCGGGCGCCGGTGTTGCCGGTGCATGCCGGCGGGCTGCACGAGCAGCTGCTGGGGGCCCTGCCCTTTGCGTTGACGGCGGCCCAGCGCCGGGTGGGAGAGGAGATCGCGCGCGACCTGGCCCGTCCGGTCCCGATGCACCGGCTGCTGCAAGGGGACGTGGGTTCGGGCAAGACGGTGGTGGCTGCGCTGGCGGCGGCCGTGGCCATCGACGCCGGCTGGCAGTGTGCGCTGATGGCCCCGACCGAGATCCTGGCCGAGCAGCATTTCGCCAAGCTGGTCGGCTGGCTGGAGCCCTTGCTGGCGCCACGGGGCCAGCGGGTGGCCTGGCTGACCGGAAGCCAGAAGAAGAAGCAACGCGAGCAGATGCTGGCGCTGGTCGCCAGCGGTGAGGCGGCGCTCGTGGTCGGCACCCATGCGGTCATCCAGGCGCAGGTGCAGTTCCGGCGGCTGGGGCTGGCCGTGATCGACGAACAGCACCGCTTCGGGGTCGCCCAGCGGCTCGCCTTGCGGTCCAAGACGGCCGCAGCGCAGGCCGCCGAGCCTCACCTGCTCATGATGTCGGCCACCCCGATCCCGCGCACGCTGGCCATGAGCTATTACGCCGACCTGGATGTCTCCACCATCGACGAACTGCCGCCCGGTCGCACGCCGATCGTCACGAAGGTGGTCTCCGAGAGCCGGCGCGCCGAGGTGATCGCGCGCATCCGCGCCCAGCTGGCCGAAGGCCGCCAGGTCTACTGGGTCTGTCCCCTGATCGAGGAGAGCGAGGCGCTGGACCTGTCCAACGCCACCGCCACCCATGCCGAACTCAGCCAGTCTCTGGACGGCGTCCTGGTCGGCCTGCTGCACTCGCGCATGCCCGCGGCCGAGAAAAAGGCGGTCATGTCGCTGTTCAGCGGTGGGCAGATGGGGGTGCTGGTGTCCACCACCGTGATCGAGGTGGGGGTCGATGTGCCCAATGCGTCGCTGATGGTGATCGAGCATGCCGAGCGTTTCGGCCTGTCCCAGCTGCACCAGCTGCGCGGGCGGGTCGGGCGCGGAGCGGCGGCTTCGGCCTGCGTGCTCATGTACACGCCGCCCGAAGGCGGGCGGCTGGGCGAGACGGCACGCGAACGCCTGAGGGCCATGGCCGAGACCACCGACGGCTTCGAGATCGCCCGCCGCGACCTGGAGATCCGGGGGCCGGGGGAGTTCCTCGGTGCCCGCCAGTCCGGCGCGCCCCTGCTTCGCTTTGCGGACCTGGCCACCGACACGCACCTGCTCCAGTGGGCCCGGGGGGCCGCGGCCGAGATGCTCACCGGCCACCCGGCCGCGGCCGAGAAGCACGTCGCCCGCTGGCTGGGCAACAAGGCCGAATACCTCAAGGCCTAGAAGCGCGGGCAAAATACGCCCATGACGCTCACCGAACTCAAGTACATCGTCGCGGTGGCCCGCGAGAAGCATTTCGGCAAGGCGGCCGAGGCCTGCTTCGTCTCGCAGCCCACGCTGTCCGTGGCCATCAAGAAACTGGAGGAGGAACTGGAGCTCAAGATCTTCGAGCGCAACGCCAGCGAGATCGCCGTCACGCCGCTGGGCGAGGAAATCGTCCGCCAGGCGCAGACGGTGCTGGAGCAGGCGGCAGCCATCAAGGAGATCGCCAAGCGGGGCAAGGACCCGCTGGCCGGCCCGCTCAAGCTCGGCGTCATCTACACGATCGGTCCCTACCTGCTGCCCGACCTGGTGCGGCAGGTCATCGAGCGCACCCCGCAGATGCCGCTGATGCTGCAGGAGAACTTCACCACCAAGCTGCTGGAGCAGTTGCGTCTGGGCGAGATCGACTGCGCCATCCTGGCCGAGCCTTTCCCGGACACGAACCTCGCCATTGCACCGCTGTACGACGAGCCCTTCCTGGCGGCGGTGCCGGTGCACCATCCGCTGGCCAGCCAGACCTCCATCACCGCCGAACAGCTCAAGCGCGAGACCATGCTGCTGCTCGGTACGGGCCACTGCTTCCGCGACCATGTGCTGGAAGTCTGCCCCGAATTCGCCCGCTTCTCCAACGACGCCGAGGGCATCCGCAAGAGCTTCGAGGGCTCCTCGCTGGAGACAATCAAGCACATGGTGGCTGCCGGGATGGGGGTGACGCTGGTGCCGCGCCTGTCGGTCCCCGCGTCGGCGCTGGCAGGTTCGGCCGACGCCGGTCCGGATTTCGGCGACTCCTCTTTCGTGCGCTACCTGCCGTTCGAGGGGGATGCGCCGACGCGCCGCGTGGTGCTGGCCTGGCGGCGCAGTTTCACACGCTACGAAGCCATCGCCGAACTGCGCAACGCGATCTATGCCTGCGAGCTGCCGGGCGTCAGGCGGCTTTCCTGAGACCGGTGCACGAGGCCATCCGCATCTTGCGCGCGCGACTCGCCCTCTACCTGGACCTGATCCGCTGGGACCGGCCGGCCGGTTGGCTCCTGCTGTTGTGGCCGACGCTTGCGGCCCTGTGGCTGGCCGCGGGCGGGTTCCCGGGCTGGCACCTCTTGCTGGTCTTCACCCTGGGCACCATCCTGATGCGCAGCGCCGGCTGCTGCGTGAACGACGTGGCCGACCGCGAGTTCGACCTGCACGTCAAGCGCACCGCCGCACGGCCGGTGACCAGCGGACGCATCGGTGCCGGCGAAGCCCTGACTGTGGGCGCGGTGCTGGCGCTGCTGGCCTTTGTCCTGGTGCTGAGCACCAACCTGGTGACCATCGCCTGGTCGTTCGCTGCGCTGGCCGTCACGCTGGTCTATCCGTTCGCCAAGCGGGTGCTGTCCATGCCGCAGGCGGTGCTGGGTGTGGCCTTCAGTTTCGGCATTCCGATGGCCTACGCTGCGGTCCTGGCGGGGGCGCCGTGGGAGCTGCTGCACAACCCCGGGCGCATCGCCGGGCCCGGCTTCATGGGTGCGGTGCTGGACAGCGTGCCCTGGCAGGCCTGGGCCCTGATGGCGGGCAACCTGTTCTGGGTGCTGGCCTACGACACCGAATACGCCATGGTCGACCGTGACGACGACCTGAAAATCGGCATGAAGACATCGGCCATCACACTGGGCCGCGCCGACGTGCCCGCCGTGATCGCCTTCTATCTCGCCTACCTGGGCATCTGGACCGCACTGCTGTGGCCGACGGTCAACCAGGGCATCTGGCTGCTGGCGCTTCTGGCGGCACTGGCCCAGGTGGCGTGGCACTGGCGCTTGATCAGGGATCGCAGCCGCGAAGGCTGCTTCAGGGCCTTTCGCGCGAACCACTGGCTGGGCTTCACGGTCTTTGCCGGCGTGGTGGCCGGACTGGCCTGAGCCTCAGCGGCCGAATTCCCGGCCCAGCTCGGCCGCCCGCGCCCGCGCGGCTTCCAGTGCCTGCGCGAAGCGCTGCCTCATGCCCGAATCTTCCATGGCCGTGATGGCGGCGTGGGTGGTGCCGCCCCTGGATGTCACCCGCTCACGCAACAGCTGCGGCGGCTCGGCCGATTGCCGGGCCAGGGTCGCTGCGCCGACGAAGGTGCCCACCGCCAGCCGGTAGGCGACCTCCGGAGCCAGCCCCATGTCCACCCCGGCATCACGCATCGCCTCCAGGAAATAGAACACGTAGGCCGGTCCCGAGCCCGACAGCGCCGTCACCGCATCCAGATCCTGCTCGGCCCCGACCCACACGAAGTCGCCGGTGGTGCGCACCACGGCCTCCACCTGCTGGCGGTCGGCCTCGCTCGTGCCCTCGCGCGCGAACAGGCCGGTCATGCCCAGGCCGACCAGTGCCGGTGTGTTGGGCATGGCGCGCACGATGCGTTCGGTGCCCAGCCAGCGGACCATGCTGTCGCTGGTGATGCCGGCGGCCACGCTCAGGTGCAGGGCCTGGCCCAGAAAGGGGGCTGCGGCGGCCGCCGCCTCCCGGAACACCTGCGGCTTGACGGCCCAGACCACCAGGTCCGGTTCGCCCTGCCCGGCCGAGGCGCTGGCCGACAGCACCACACCCGGAAACTGCGCGGCCAGGCGCTGGCGCTGCTCGTCCCAGGGCTCGACCACCTGCAGGCAGGCCGGCGGATGTCCCTGCCGCAGCAGTCCGCCGATGATGGCGCTGGCCATGTTGCCGCCGCCGATGAAGGTGATGCGGGGGTGGGAAGAAGCGGTCATGGTGTCAGGGAAACAGAAGGGCCAGGGCAGTAGCCGGGATGGCGCCGGGACCTGACCGCAAGGGCAGGCGCTTGTCATCCCGGTGCGCGAGATGCAGTATCTTCGCAGAATGCCCGCCAGTTCCGCCACCGACCGGTCGCCCTGCATCCTCGCGCTCGACCAGGGTACGACCAGCTCCCGCGCCATCCTGTTCGACCGGCTCGGGCAGGTATGCGGCACCGCCCAGCAGGAGTTCGCGCAGATCTTCCCCCGGCCCGGCTGGGTCGAGCACCGGCCGCAGGACCTGTGGCAGAGCCAGCTGGCCGTCGCCCGCCAGGTGCTGGCAGAGCAGGGGGTCGAGCCGTCCAGTCTGGCCGGCATCGGCATCACGAACCAACGCGAGACCACCCTGCTGTGGGACCGCCGGACCTCGGAGCCGGTCGGACCTGCGATCGTCTGGCAGGACCGGCGGACAGCCTCGCGTTGCGAGCAGTTGCTGGCGGACGGCCATGCCGACCTGATCCGGGACACCACCGGCCTGGTCATCGACGCCTATTTCTCGGCCACCAAGCTGGCCTGGCTGCTCGACCACGTGCCAGGCGCGCGCGAGCGTGCGCAGCGCGGTGAACTGGCCTTCGGCACGGTGGACACCTGGCTGCTCTGGCAGCTCACGGGGGGGCGGGTTCATGCCACCGACCCGGGAAACGCCAGCCGCACGCTGCTGTTCAACATCCACACCCTGTCCTGGGATCCGGCCCTGCTGGACCTGTTCGGCATCCCGGCTTCCGTGCTGCCCGCGGTCATGCCCAGCAGCGGGGTGATGGGGCACACCGATGTGGCCTTGCTCGGGGCTTCGCTGCCCATTGCCGGGGTTGCCGGCGACCAGCAGGCGGCCACCTTCGGCCAGGCGTGCCACCGTCCCGGCATGGCCAAGAACACCTACGGCACCGGCTGCTTCATGCTCATGAACACCGGCGACCAGGCGGCGGTCTCCCGCCACCGGTTGCTGAGCACCGTCGGCTGGACAGCGGCAGGCAGGGCTGCCACCTACTGCCTGGAGGGCTCGGTCTTCATGGCCGGTGCCACCGTGCAGTGGCTTCGCGACGGGCTGCAGATCATCGAGCGATCGGCCGATGTCGAGGCCCTGGCGGCCAGCGTGGAGGACACCGGTGACGTGTACCTGGTCCCCGCCTTTGCGGGACTGGGGGCACCGCACTGGGACGGTCACGCTCGCGCCGCGTTGCTGGGCATGACGCGGGGAACCGGCCGGGCCCATGTCGCCCGCGCCGCGCTCGAGGCCATCGCCCTGCAGAGCGCCGAGGTGTTTGCCGCGATGGAGGCCGATGCCGGGATGCCGGTCGACCAGCTCAGGGTCGACGGGGGAGCCAGCGCCAACAACCTCCTGATGCAGTTGCAGGCCGACGTGCTGGGTGTCCCGGTGGTTCGACCGCGCGTCACCGAGACCACGGCACTGGGTGCCGCCTACCTGGCGGGCCTGGCCACCGGCGTCTGGCGCGATGTCGACGAGATCGCCGCCCTTTGGCAGGTCGACCGGGTGTTCGAACCGGCCTGGTCGGGCGACCGGCGCCAGGCCAAGCGCGAGCGCTGGCGGCAGGCGGTCGAGCGTGCCGGGCACTGGGCCCGGGACTGACGCCCAGGGTGTCGATGGCTCCGGACACCTGTGGCCTGCCTGCCGCGCGAGCAGACAGACTGGCCCGCCTGTTCTGCGGCCGGGTGTTCGATCTGGTCGTGGTGGGTGGCGGTGCCACCGGTCTGGGGGTGGCGCTGGACGCGGTGCTGCGCGGTTTCTCGGTGGCGCTGCTCGAATCGCACGACTATGCCGGCGGCACCTCCTCGCGCTCGACCAAGCTGCTGCACGGGGGCGTCCGCTATCTGGCCCAGGGCAACATCGGGCTGGTGCGGGAGGCGCTGGCCGAACGCGCCACCGTGCTGCGGCTGGCCCCCCACCTGGCCCAGCCCCTGCCGTTTGTCATGCCCTCCTACCGCTGGTGGCAGACGCCCTTTTACGGCCTGGGTCTGCTGGCCTATGACCTGATGGCCGGCCGGGCCGGGCTGGGGCGCACCGAATTCCTCGGTCCCGCGACCATCCGCCGGCTGCTGCCGGGCATCGCCGCCAACGGCCTGCTGGGCGGTGTCAGGTACTGGGACGGCCAGTTTGACGACGCCCGCCTGGCGCTGGCCCTGGCGCGCAGCGCGGAAGCTGCCGGCGCCGTGCTGCTCAACCATGCCCCTGTCGTCCGGGTGGATCGCCCGGGGGGCGGAACCGACCCCCTGTTCGACATCGAAGTGAGTGACCGCTTTTTTCAGGGGTCGAGTCGTGCAATCCAGGCGCGCTGTGTGGTCAACGCCACGGGGGTGTGGGTCGATGCCCTGCGCAATGGCCCTGCGGGTGCCGGCGGCGCGCTGGTCAAGCCCAGCCAGGGTGTCCATGTGGTGGTCGATCGCGACTTCCTGGCCGGCGAACACGCCCTGCTCGTGCCGCGGACCCGGGACGGGCGGGTCCTGTTTGCGGTGCCCTGGCTGGGCAGGCTGATCCTGGGCACGACCGACACGCCCCGCCAGGACCTGCCGCGCGAGCCCGCGCCCTTCGATGAAGAA
>SBFS01000073.1 GCA_006227825.1 Burkholderiales bacterium
GCCTACGCCTTCGCGGCCGCCATCGAGGACCGGATCCCCCTGCTGCGCGATGTGCGGGTGAACTACTCCGCGTCCCAGCCCCAGCTGACTTTGCGTGTGGACCGCGAACGGGCCACAGCCCTGGGCGTGCCTGTCGAAGGCCTGGACACCGTGCTTCGTGCACTGGTGGACGGCACCGAGGTCACCGAACTGCAGGTCGATGACCGGACCGTCCCAGTGATCCTGCAGTCGACCGCGCGCGGTGCCACCGACCCCCAGGACCTTCTGGCCTACAGCGTGCGCGCCAGCGGCCCCGGAGGCGACCGGCTGGTGCCGCTGTCGCAGTTCGTCGGTTTCGAGGAGACCGCCATTCCCTCCGAGCTCGAACGCCTGGGTCAGCGCCGGGCGGTGCAGCTCAGCGCCGTGACCGCCGAGGGCGTGCCGCTGGCCCAGGCGGTCGATGCGCTGCGCGAGCTGGCCTCGGCAGAGCTGCCACAGGGCATGGGCCTGCTGTTCCGGGGTGACGCGGCCACCCTGGAGCAGACCGGGCGCGACGTGGCCGTCACCTTCGCGATCGCGCTGCTGGTGGTGTTCCTGGTGCTGGTGGCCCAGTTCGAGAGCGTGACCAGCGCGGCCGTGGTGCTCATCACCGTGCCGTTCGGCCTGGCCGCCGCCGTCTTTGCGATGGCGCTCAGCGGCACTTCCGTCAACATCTACAGCCAGATCGGCCTGCTGCTGCTGGTGGGCGTGATGGCCAAGAACAGCATCCTGATGGTGGAGTTCGCCGATCAGCTGCGCGATGCCGGTCGCGGTGTGCTCGAGGCCGCGCAGGAGGCCGCTGAAACCCGCCTGCGCCCGATCATGATGACCATGGCCTCCACCGTCCTGGGCGCCTTGCCGCTGGTGCTCGGCAGTGGCCCCGGGGCCGAGTCGCGAGCCGCGATCGGCTGGGTCATCTTCGGCGGCCTGTCCCTGGCCGCCGTGTTCACGCTCTTCCTCACGCCGGTCATCTACCTCGGCGTCGCACGGTTTGCGCAGCCGCGGGCCAACCAGGCCCTGCGCCTGGCCAGCGAGATGAAACTGGCCACCGCCCAGGAGCAGGACGATCCCGTATGACGAGCAGACACGGCTTGCGCTGCGGCCGCCTGGCCGGCCTCCTGGTGTGCTCGGTTCTGGCGGCCTGCGCCAGCCCGCCGGCACCGCCGCAGGCACCCACCCTCGGCCTGACCGGGGACAGCCGCCTCGAAGCGGCCCCGGCCGATGCACCCGAAGTGCAGCCGCAGGACCTGCGCTGGTGGCAGCGCTTCGACGACCCGGCCCTGGCCGACTGGGTCGAGCGCGCCCTCGCCGGCAGCCCGGACATTGCCGTGGCGCGCGAGCGTGCGGCCCAGGCCCGCGCCCTGTTGCGCCAGGCGGGCGGGCGGCGGAGTCTGCAGCTGGGCGCAGAGGCACGCCTCGAGAGCAGCAGCCGGCGCGAGGCCGGCCAGCGCGCCGCTGACCTGTCGGCCGCCCTGCAGGCCGAGTGGGACCTGGATCTCTGGGGCGGCCTGCGCCAGGCCGAGCAGTCGGCGGCGGCAACGGTCCTGCGCGCCGAAGACCTCGTCCAGTCGGAGAGACTCTCGACCGCCGCCCTGACCGCGCGCGCCTATGTGGCCTGGCGCGAGGCGCTCCTGGACGAGCGCCTGCTGACCGACGCCATGGCCCTGCAGGATGACGTCTTGCGCCTGGTGCGTGTGCGTGTGCAGGCCGGCCTGGCCCCCACGCTCGACGCCCACCGGGCCGAAGCTGAAGCGGCCTCCCTGCGGGCCGAGGCCACCCAGGCCTTGGTGCGTGTGCGCCAGACGGGCGCCGCACTGCAGGTGCTGGCGGCGCAGCGCCCTGCCCCGCTGGATGGCGGCGATGCCCTGCGTCTGCCTGCGTTGTCCGGGAGGCTGCCCGTGGTGCGCCCGCTGGACCTGCTGCGACTGCGGCCCGACCTGCGGGCCGCCGAGCGGGCCTTGACCATCGCTGCCGCCGACCTGGGCGTCGCGCGCGCCGACCTGTACCCGCGTCTGCGGCTGCCGGGCACGGTGACGCTGACCTCCGCTGCGCTGGGCGGCGGGGTGCTGGACATCGTCACCGCCACCATCGCGGCCGTGCTGGATGCCACCCTGGTCGACGGGGGCCAGCGCCGCGCGGAGGTGGACGCCGCCGAGTCGCGGCTGCGCGAATCGCTGGAGGTGTATCGGCAGACGCTGCTGCAGGCCCTGGAGCAGGCGGAGGCCGCCCTGGCCGCGGCCGGCGGCGCCCGGGAACGTGAACGTGCCTTGCTGCAGGCCGATGCGGCGGCCGGTGCCGCCCTGGCCCAGGCCCGCGCGCTCTACGATGCCGGCCTGACCGGTTACCTGGACGTTCTTGACAGCCAGCGCACCGCGCTCGAGGCCCGCCGGCGTCTGCTGGTGGCGCAGGCCGACGGCGCGCGGCAGGCCATCGCGACATTCGAGTCCATGGGCCTGATCGACGCCGGGTCGACGCCATGATGGCCGCCCCGGTGCTCCGGGAAGGGGGGGCGGATTCCGGTGCCCCGATGTGCAAGACCGCCGTTTCGCATGCGGCATTGGAGGAAATCGCCATGAACAAGGACAACCTGCTCGACGTCTGGCTGGCCGATGAGGCCCGGGTGCTCGAACGCCTGAACGCGGGGCCCGG
>SBFS01000255.1 GCA_006227825.1 Burkholderiales bacterium
GACGAGGTCCAGCACTGGACGGTGATGACACCGGCCGAAAAAAGGGCCGTCTGGCGGCGCATCACGCTGGAGGCCAGCTCCTGGCGCTTCAACCGCTACGCCGAACGCGCAAGGGAATGAGTGAGCGGCGCAGCGTGGGGGCTCCAGCGACCGCAGCGAAGGGCCGCCCCGAGCAAGGCCAGCCCCCTCGGGGGGCAGCGACCCGCGCAGCGGCGCAGCGTGGGGGCTCCAGTGACCGCAGCGAAGGGCCGCCCCGAGCAAGGTCAGCCCCCTCGGGGGGCAGCGACCCGCGCAGCGGCGGAGCGTGGGGGCTCCAGCCAATCAGGCAGGGACCGTGTAGTTCGCCTGGGTGAGGTTGTCGACCCCGCAGCTGAGGTCACCGATCCAGTCGATGAATTCCTGCACGGCCGGGCCGGCCAGGGGCGCGCCGTGCTGGGGGACGATCATGTCGATGGGCAGCGTGCGGGCCATGTGGGCCCACAGGCGCAGCACCTTCTGAGACACCATGTAGCGCCGGTGGAAGGCTTCCATTTTCGGCAGGTGGGGTGCCAGGCTGGTGATGGTTTTCGAGGCGTCGGCGGAGGTGCCGATGGACACCCCGAGGTCGCCCGAGAACAGGATGCGGCTGACCGGGTCCCAGAACTGGAAGTTGCCTTCCGAGTGCATGAAGTGGGCGGGAACCGCCACGATCTCGCCGCGGCCCAGCGGAATCCGCATGCCGGGGTCGGGGATGCCGACGATGCGGCCCGCCGTCTTGCCCGGCTTGCAGAAGTGGGGCGCGAAGCGCTCCCACAGGCGGGAGATGTACAGGGTGGCCTGCGTGCTGGTCATCCAGCGGTCGAGCGAGGCGATGATGTCCGGGTCGGCGTGCGAGGCCAGGATTTCGGTCAGCTTGTTGGGCGGGAAGAAGCGGCCGATGGTCAGCAACAGTTCGTTGTAGGCGACGTTGCCACCGGGGTCGATGATGGCCCCCTGCTGGCCGTCGATGACCAGGAACTGGTTGGCCTGCACCGCCTCGCCGCCCTCATCGCTGAGGTGGGTGAACATCAGGCACACATGGCCGTCCTGGTTGTAGAGCTCAATGGCCATGGGGTTCTCTCCGGTGTGGCGTCGGGCGGCAAAAGGGTGTTCGGGACGAAACCAGCCACTGTAGGCCGCAGCCCGGTCTTGTGCCTTGAGCCAGGTCAAGCCGGGGGCCCGGCCACCAGCCCGGTGTTGCGTGGCCGACACTGGGGGCCACGCGGCGAGCGCCACAGGCTCAGGCGCGGCGCGCGAGCTCGGCGGCCTTGCCGACGTAGCTGGCGGGGGTCATGGCCAGCAGGCGGTCCTTTTCCGGCTGCGGGATGTCCAGGCTGCGGATGAGCGCGTGCAGGTCCTCGGCGCGCACCGTCTTGCCGCGCGTGACTTCCTTGAGCTTTTCGTAGGCGCCGGCTACGCCGAAGCGGCGCATCACCGTCTGGATGGGCTCGGCCAGCACCTCCCAGGAGGCATCGAGGTCGGCGGCCAGGGCCTCCCCGTTGAGTTCGAGCTTGTTCAGGCCGGTCATCAGCGAGTGGTAGGCCAGCACCGCATAGCCCATGGCCACGCCCATGTTGCGCAGCACGGTGGAGTCGGTCAGGTCGCGCTGCCAGCGGCTGACGGGCAGCTTCTCGGAGAGGTGCTTGAGCAGGGCGTTGGCCAGGCCCAGGTTGCCCTCGGCGTTCTCGAAGTCGATCGGGTTGACCTTGTGCGGCATGGTCGAGGAGCCGATCTCGCCGGCCTTGAGCTTCTGCTTGAAGTAGCCCAGGCTCACGTAGCCCCAGATGTCCCGCGCCAGGTCGATCAGGATGGTGTTGGCGCGGGCGATGGCGTCGAACAGCTCGGCCATGTAGTCGTGCGGCTCGATCTGGATGCTGTAGGGCTGGAAGGTCAGGCCCAGCCCCAGGGGCTCGGGCGTCTCGATGACGCGCCTGCTGAAGGCTTCCCAGTCGAAGTCGGGCCAAGCCGACAGGTGGGCGTTGTAGTTGCCCACGGCGCCGTTCATCTTGCCCATGAGCTTCACGCCGGCGATGCGGTCGCGCGCGCCCGCCAGGCGCACCACCACGTTGGCCAGCTCCTTGCCCACCGTGGTGGGGCTGGCCGTCTGGCCGTGGGTGCGGCTGAGCATGGGCACGTCGGCATGCAGGTGTGCCATCTCGCGCAGCCGCGCGATGACCGCGTCCAGCGCGGGCAGCAGCACCTCGTCGCGTCCGCCCTTGAGCTGCAGCGCGTGGCTGGTGTTGTTGATGTCCTCGCTGGTGCAGGCAAAGTGCACGAACTCGGCTGCCTTCTCCAGTTCGGGCCGGGCGTCGAACTTCGACTTGATCCAGTACTCGACCGCCTTGACGTCGTGGTTGGTGGTCTTTTCGATCTCCTTGACCCGGAGGGCGTCCTCCGGGCCGAAGCCCCGGTAGAGCTCCCGCAGCGCCTCGAACCGCCCGGCGTCGAAGTCCGCCAGGCCGGGCAGCGGCAGGCGGCAGAGCGCGATGAAGTATTCGACCTCCACCCGCACGCGGTAGCGGATGAGGGCGCTTTCCGAGAAAAAGCGGGCGAGATCGGCGGTCTGGCGGCGGTAGCGGCCGTCGACGGGCGAGATGGCTTCAAGCGGTGTCATGGGCACGGTTCTGTCGGGTGTGGTGGAGGTTGC
>SBFS01000273.1 GCA_006227825.1 Burkholderiales bacterium
GATGGAGGGCAGCGTCACCATGGACAAGAACTTCACCCTCGAGCCCTGGGAGACCGGCAAGGGCTTCGTGCTCTCCTGCCAGGCGCGGCCGACCAGCGACAGGCTGGTGGTCAGCTACGACGAGCGCTGACGCCTTGCCGCCGGGCGGCGGTCACGACGCCGATGGGTTCAGCGGCCCTGCCGGACCTCATCGAAGGACGGGCCTCATTCCGGCCAGATCTGCACCCGCGCCAACCCCTGGCGTTCCATGCCCAGGGCGCGGGCCGCGGCACGGCTGAGGTCAATGGCGCGATCGCGCCTGGCCGGACCGCGGTCGTTGATGCGCACCACGACCTCGCGCCCGGTCTCCAGGCTGCGCACCCGCACCCGGGTGCCGAAAGGCAGGGTCCGGTGGGCGGCGGTCATCGCGTTCATGTCGAAGCGTTCCCCGCTGGCGGTGCGACGGCCGTGAAAGCCCGGACCGTACCACGAGGCGATCACCACCGGCGCATCGGCCTGGTGTGGAGAAGACGCGCAGCCGCCCGCCAGCAGCGGGGCGGCCAGCAGGATCCACAGGAAACGGCGGCGACCGGACATCTCGCGGCCCTCCTCAGGTGAACAGGCGCCGCACGATCTCGAGCGTGGCGGCGCTCTGGTTCATGGTGTAGAAGTGCAGCGCCGGCACGCCCGCGTTGCGCAACTGGTCGCACAGGTCGGTCACCACATCAAGGCCGAAGGCCCTGATCGAGGCGGTGTCGTCGCCGAAGGCCTGCAGGCGCAGCCGGATCCAGCGCGGGATCTCGGCGCCACAGGCGTCCGAGAAGCGCAGCAGTTGCGACGAGCTGGTGATGGGCATGATGCCCGGCACCACCGGCACGTCGGCACCCAGCCTGTGGGCGTCGTCGACGAAGCGGAAATAGGCATCGCTGTTGAAGAAGTACTGCGTGATGGCCGAATCGGCGCCGGCCTTGACCTTGTCGGCATAGGCCTGAAGGTCGGCCTGCGGCGACTTCGCCTGCGGGTGCACCTCGGGGTAGGCCGCCACCTCGATGTGGAAATCTCGGCCGGTCTCTTCCCGGATGAAGGCAACCAGGTCGCGTGCGTAATGGAACTCGCCCCCCAGCCCGTAGCCGCTGGGCAGGTCGCCACGCAGCGCGACCAGGCGCCGCACCCCCATGGCCCTGAGGGTGCCCAGCTGGCTGCGCACGCTGTCGCGCGTCGCGCCGATGCAGGAAAAATGCGAGGCCGCGTCCACGCCTTCAGAGAGGATGGCCTGCACGGTGTCGAAGGTGCCCTGCTGGGTCGACCCCCCGGCGCCGTAGGTCACCGAGCAGAACTCGGGCTTGAGCGTGTACAGCTGCTGGCGGACCGCGCGCAGCTTCTCGGCGCCCTCGGGCGTCTTGGGCGGAAAGAACTCGAAACTCAGGGGCAGGCCCATACGAAAAACTCCCGGTTGCCATCACCGCCGGTGATGGCGCTGTCGAAATAGTCGCGCATCCGAAGGCCGTTGTCCTGGCAGGCCTGCGTGATGCGTTGGCGCACGAGCCCGTGGCTGGCCGGGTCCTTGACCAGTCCGCCCTTGCCGATGTGTCCGGGCTGCAGTTCGAACTGGGGTTTGACCAGCATCAGCAAGCCCGCCCCACGGGGATCGAGCAGCGGGACGATGGCCGGCCACACCAGGGTCTGCGAAATGAAGGACAGGTCGCCGACGATCAGGTCGAACGGAGGGGCCGCCCCCTCGCCGCCGGCCTGCGTGAGCCGCTGCGCGCTGAGGTCGCGTGCGTTGCACTTCTCGATGCACACCACGCGCGGATCACCGCGCAGCGAAGGATGAAGCTGGGCCTGACCGACGTCCACACCCACCACCCGCGCGGCGCCGCGCTGCAGCAGGCAGTCGGTGAAACCGCCGCTGCTCTGTCCCACGTCCAGGCAGCGCATGCCGGTCACGTCGATGCCGCAGCGGGACAAGGCGGCATCGAGCTTGAGCCCCCCACGCGAGACGAAGCGCGACTCGGCCGTGTCCTGCAGCGCCAGCTCGACCGTTGCGGGCAGCTCGTCGCCGTTCTTGCTCACGGCCCGCCACGCACTGCCCGGCTGCCGCCAGCGGACCCCGGCGGCGATCAGCCGCTGGGCCTGGGAGCGCGATGCGGCCAGTCCCCGTTCGACCAGCAACTGGTCGGCGCGCATCGGTGCTCAGTAGCGGTAGGTGTCGGGCTTGTACGGGCCCTGCCTGGGCACGCCGATGTAGGCGGCCTGCTCGTCGGTCAGCTCGGTCAGCTTCGCGCCCACCTTCTTCAGGTGCAGGCGTGCGACTTTCTCGTCCAGGTGCTTGGGCAGCACATAGACCTTGCCGGCGTCGTAGCCGTCCGGGTGGCTGAACAGCTCGATCTGGGCAATGGTCTGGTTGGCAAAGGACGAGCTCATGACGAAGCTGGGGTGGCCGGTGGCGCAGCCGAGGTTCACCAGACGGCCCTTGGCCAGCAGGATGATCTTCTTGCCGTCCGGGAAGACGACGTGGTCGACCTGCGGCTTGATCTCCTCCCACTGGCAGCGGGCCTCCAGAGCGGCGACGTCGATCTCGTTGTCGAAATGGCCGATGTTGCAGACGATGGCCTCGTCCTTCATCTGCGCCATGTGATCGTAGGTGATCACGTTCTTGTTGCCGGTGGCGGT
>SBFS01000143.1 GCA_006227825.1 Burkholderiales bacterium
GCGGCCGTGCTGCTGGCCGTGGCCATGCGTTACGTCATCCCGCGTGTGGTGGCCTCCATGGCCAGGAGCCAGGAGCTGCTGCTGATCTTTGCCCTGGCCTGGGGCGTGGCCCTGGCCGCCCTGGGCGAATGGGCCGGCTTCTCCAAGGAGGCCGGTGCGTTCATGGCCGGGTTCTCGCTCGCATCCACCCCGTTCCGCGAAGCCATCAACGCGCGCCTGACCGGTATCCGCGACTTCCTGCTGCTGTTCTTCTTCATCGAGCTGGGCTCCAAGCTGGAGATGTCCACCCTCGGGGCCGAGCTGTGGCCCGCCGCGGTCCTGTCCCTGTTCGTGCTGATCGGCAACCCGCTGATCGTGATGGCCATCATGGGCTACATGGGCTACCGGCGGCGCACCGGCTTCCTGGCCGGGCTGACGGTGGCACAGATCAGCGAGTTCTCCATCGTGTTCGTGGCCATGGGCATCACCCTGGGCCATGTCGGGGTGACCGCACTGGGCCTGACCACGCTGGTGGGCCTGATCACCATCACCATCTCGACCTACATGATCCTGTACTCCCACCCTCTGTACGAGCGGCTGGCGCCCTGGCTCAGGTGGTTCGAACGAAAGTCGCCGCACCGCGAACTGGCGGTGGAGGACGACGCGGACCGCAAGGCGGAGGCCGACATCCTGGTCTTCGGCATGGGCCGCTACGGGGGCCGCCTGCTGCAGCGCCTGCACGCACAGGGCGTGGCCGCGCTCGGGGTGGATTTCGACCCCGAGGCGGTGCGCGACTGGCACGACAAGGGCGTGCCGATGCGCTTCGGCGACGCCGAAGACCCGGACTTCCTGGAGTCGCTGCCCCTGAAGGACGCGCGCTGGGTGGTCAGCACCCTGCCCCAGGTCGAGTCCAACCGGGCCCTGCTGCATGCCCTGCGCGCCAGCGGCTACACCGGTCAGGTGGCCGTGGCCGTGCGTGACGAACACCAGGCCAGGGTGCTGGCCGAGGCCGGCATCGACCGCATCTTCAACCTGTTCGACGATGCCGCCGAGCTGGCCACGCGCAAGGTCTGCGAGGCCCTGACCGGCGGCCCGCGCCCACCGGCAGGCCCGTGAAAGGAACGCCCATGACCACCCCGGCCCAGCAACCGCACCTCACCCGCATCGCCGTCGCCACCGATTTCTCGCCGCCTGCCGCCACGGCCGCCGACCGGGCTGCCCGCCTGGCGCACGAACACGGCGCGGGCCTGAGCCTGCTGCACGTGATCAGCAGCGGGTGGATCGAAGAACTGCGCACCTGGCTGGGCGAGGACACCCAGTGGAAGGACAGGCTGACCGCCCAGACCCTCGATCGCCTGCAGGCCGAGGCCGCCCGGCTGGCGCAGGCCGGTGGCCGGGAGGTCGCCCCGGTGCTGCTCGAAGGCAACCCGGTCCAGGCCCTGGCCACCGCCGTGCTCGAACAGCAGGCGGACCTGCTGGCGGTCGGGGCCCGTGGCAGCAACCCGCTGCACCACCTGCTGGTGGGCACCACCGCCGAGCGCCTGCTGCGCAAGGTCAGCTGCCCCTTGCTGGTGGTGCGACAGGCCGCTACCCTGGCCTACCGGCGCGTGCTGGTGCCGCTGGATTTTTCGCCCTGGTCCGGGCATGCGGTGGCTCTGGCCCGGCGCGTGGCGCCCGATGCCCACCTGGTGCTGATGCACAACTTCGGAATCCCGTTCGAGGAAAAGCTGCGCTTTGCGGGCGTGGACGACGCGACCCTGATCCACTACCGCGAGCGGGCCCGCGCCGAAGCCCGGCAGCGCCTGCAGGACTTCGTGCTCGAAAACCGTCTGGCGGAGCACGCGTACAGCCTGAGCCTGACCGAGGGGGATGCACCGCAGCACATCCTGACCCAGGCCAGCGGGCGCGGCTGCGACCTGATCGTCATCGGCAAGCACGGCCGCCAGGCCGCCGAGGAACTGCTGCTGGGCAGCGTGACCAAGCACGTGGTGGCCGAGGCCGGATGCGACGTGCTGGTGTCCACCGCCCACGCCGGCTGAAGTGCCGGGCGCAGCCGGCGGGCGCATCGGGGACAATCGCGGTCCGATGAACACCGCCGAGACCGACGGGGACCTTCCCCCGCTGCAAGCCACGCCGCCGGGCCTGTACCGCCATTACAAGGGTGGCTGGTACGAGGTGATCGACACCCTGCGCTGCAGCGAGACCCTGCAGGGCATGACGCTGTACCGCGCACTCTACGGCGGGTTCGGGCTCTGGGTGCGGCCGGCGGCGATGTTCGGCGAGACCGGCGTCTTCGGGGGGCGTGAGCAGCGGCGGTTCGCTCCCCATGACGCCGCCCTGGTGCCCCTGGCGGACCTGCCGACGGCGCGGGCCCTGGTGGCCCACCTGCGCGGGCGGGCCCGGCGCGAACGCGGCCTCGACCTGGACGCCGCCCTGCGTGTGCCGCCCCCCGAGCCCACCGGCTGCTGCGGCCGGGGCTGCAACGGCTGTGTCTGGGAAGGCTTCTACGAAGCGCTGGACCGCTGGCGCACGGACGCCCTGGGGCTCCTGGAAGGCTGACGCGCCGGCCGCCGGCGCTCAGCCGCCGGGCCGGATGTTGTTGCGCGCGATCACCTCGGCCATGGCGCGGGCGTCGCTCTGCATGCGGCGCGCCAGGCCCTCGGGCGAGGTGCCCGCCACCTGCCAGCCCTGGGCAAAGATCTTCTGGCGGATCTCGGGCCGCCGGACGATTTCGGTGATCAGGGCCGAGAGCCGCTGCACATGCGCCTTGGGCAGGCCATTGGGCGCTGCCACCGCGTTCCAGATCTCCAGTTGCAGGTTGGGCACACCCACCTCGCCCAGGCTGGGCAGCTCGGGCACCACGCTGCTGCGGCCGGCCGAGGTGACACCGACGGCCCTGAGCTTGCCCGAACGCACCTGCGGCATGGCCAGGCCCGGCGGCAGCAGGGCCATCTGCAGCTCGCCCGAGAGCATGGCGTTGATGACCTGCGGGTTGCCCGGGTAGGGCACGTGCACGGGGGCGATGCCGGCGCGCGACTTGAGCAGCTCCATGCCGATGTGGGCCACCGTGCCCACGCCCGGGCTGCCGTAGTTCCAGCGGTCACCCGCCTGGCGCGCGGCCGCGATGAAGGCGGCGCCTTCCGCCCCGGCCGCCGGCGAGGCGGTCAGCACCAGCGGCGCCACCGCCACCAGCGAAACCGGCGCCAGGTCGGTCAGCGGGTCGTAGGGCGTGGCCGGGTTCAGGATCCGGGCAATCGTCAGGTTGCCGTTGATCATCAGGCCGAGGGTGTGGTCGTCGGTGGCGCGGGCCACCGCGTCGGCCGCGATGTTGCCACCGGCGCCAGGGCGGTTCTCGACCACCACCGGCTGACCGAGGGCCTGCGCCAGCGGCTCGGCCAGCAGGCGGGCCATGAGGTCCGGCGACGAGCCGGGCGGAAAGCCCACCAGCAGCTTCAGCGGCCGGTTGGGCCAGCCGGCCGCCTGGGCCCGGACGACGGTGGCAGGCAGGCCGGTCACGCCCAGGGCCAGCGCGCAGGCCAGCGCCTGGCGACGGGTGGGCTTCGGATCGGAGGGGGTGTGGCGGTTCATCGGGGCTTCTCCGGATAGGCCGCGCCGGCGGCACGGCGGCAGGGTTTCAGGCGGGCGGCGACACCGGGTCGGGCGGTCCGCCGTACAGCCACGGATTGTCCATCAGGTGCTCGCCCAGCAGGGCCATGGACAGGTTGCGCCCCAGGCGCAGCAGACCGTCGGCGTGGAAGATGCGGCCGTTGCGGGCCGAACGGGCCTGCACCCGGGCGTTGCGGGCCCAGCGGGTGCGGGCATAGGCCTCGAACACCCCCGCCCACCCGATGCGCTGGCGCCCGGCGTCCTGCTCACGGGCCACCAGCCTGCCGATGGTCCAGGCATCCTCGATGGCCATGGCCGCGCCCTGCGCGAGATAGGGGCGCAGCGGGTGCGCTGCATCGCCCAGCAGGGCCACACGCCCGCGCGCATGCTCTTCGGGTCCGGCGACAGGTGGCCGGTCGTTCAGCGGCCAGAGTTTCCACTCGTGCACCGCCTCGATCATGCGGATCAGGTCGTCGCAGGCGGGCCCCAGTGCACGGCGCAGGTCGTGCGCATGGGCCTGGTGCGTCCAGCTCTGCGGGTCGCTGCCCACCTCGCCTCCGTGGCCGTGACCGATCACCCCCTCGACCACGGCGACGACATTGAAGAAACGGCCGGCGCGCACCGGGTAGTGCACCACATGCAGCCGCGGCCCGAGCCAGACCGTCACCACCGGTTCGGCCAGTCCCGCTGGCAGCGCCCCGGCCGGGACCAGGCCCCGGTAGGCCAGGTGACCGCTGGAGCGCACCGGAACGGCACCGAGCATCTGCTGGCGCACCCGGCTCCATAGGCCATCGCAGCCGAGCAGGGCCTGCCCATGCAGCACCTCTGCGCCTTCCAGCGCGAGCCGCACGCCGTCGATCTGCTCCTCGTAGGCGGCCACGCGCTGCCCCAGCCGCAGCTGCACCCCCGGCAGGACACGCACCGCCTCCAGCAGCAGGCTGTGCAGGTCGACGCGGTGCACCGTGGCATAGGGTTGGCCGTAGCGGCCCTCGATGGCCGGCCCCAGACGCAGGCGACCCAGCCGCCGGGACGAACGGGCATCCCGGGCACGGATCTCGTCGGGGAAGGCGGCACAGGTCCGAAGCGCCCCGAGCAGGCCCCACTCCTGGAGCACGCGCACGGCATTGGGGCCAAGCTGCAGGCCGGCCCCGACCTCGCCGAAGGCCGACGCCTGCTCCAGCAGGGTCACCTGCACACCCTGGCGCGCCAGGGCCAGCGCCGCCGCCAGCCCGCCGATGCCACCACCCGCCACCAATACCGGTTCAGTCATGGAGCGGCATTGTGCACCGGCCCGCGCCGGAAAACCCACGGTCCCGGTCGGCAACGGCCTGTGCCAGACCTCAGACCACCCGGTTGAACCACCACATCGACAGGCCGGCAGCCAGCATGGTCAGCAGCGAGGCCAGCAGTGCAAGCAGGCCGGCAATCTCGGTCTCCTTCTTCTCGACCGTCAGGCGGGTGCTCAGCGACTCGTAGACCTGCTTGAGGGTGTCGGCCGTGCCGGCATAGAAGTACTCGCCCCGGGTGGTGGCCGCGATGCCCTTGAGGCCGTCCTCGTCCAGCCGCACCCGCATCGACCAGCCCTCGAACCCGATGATCTCGCCTTCCACCGTCCCGACACCCACGGTGTAGACGCGCACGCCGCGCTCGGCCGCCATCTGGGCGGCTTCGTCCAGGGCCACGCCGGTGGTGCGCTGGCCATCGGACAGCAGGATGATGGCGGCCGAACCGTAGGACCCCGGCTCGACCGGCACGAAGGCCTTGGGGGGGTCCCGCGGCAACTCGATCGGACGCCCCTGCGGAGCGAACATGTCGCTGCGCTGGCCGAAGGTCATGGCCTCCAGATCGATGCCCTGGCCGGGAAACAGCTCGGCCAGGGCCACCACGAGTGCGCTGCCGATGGCCGTGGCGCGCTGGAGCTGGAACTTGTCGATGGCGGCCACCAGATCCTCGCGGTTGACGGTCGGTGGCTGCACCACCTGGGCGGTGCCCGCGAAGGCCACGATGCCCACCTTGACATGCCGCGGCAGGTCCGCGATGAAGGCCTTGGCCGCGTTCTGCGCGGCGACCAGCCGGTTGGGCTCGACGTCGGTGGCGCGCATGCTGCCCGAGACGTCCATGGCCAGGATGATGGTCTGCTGCTGCGAAGGCAGCGTGACCACGGCCAGCGGCCGCGCCGCGGCCAGCAGCATGGCGATGAAGGCCAGCAGCAGCAGCAGCGGCGGCACATGGCGCCGCCAGCCCGGACCCTGGCCGATGGCCTCCTTGACGATGGACAGGCTGGCAAAGCGCAGGGCCAGTCGCCGCCGGCGGCGCTGGATCGCCCAGTAGGCCAGCACCACCAGCGGCACCAGCAGCAGCAGCCAGAGAAACATGGGCCAGAGGAAAGTCAGCGGCAGTGTCATGCCCGTGCTCCTTGTCCTTGTGCGGCCGGCCCGGCCATCGGCCGGCCGGTCTGCCTTTGCCTGCGAAGGCCGACAAAGCGCCACAGCGCGTCGGCCAGGTCGTCCCCGGTGGACAGCTCCAGCGTGTCCACCCCCGCCCGGGCCAGGGCTTCGCGCAGCTGCGCCTCTCGCTGGGCCGCGATGCGCGCAAAGCGCTGGCGGAACGCCGGGTCGTGCGTGTCGACCATGAGCTGCTCGCCGGTCTCGGCATCGCGAATGGGCACCAGACCCAGGTCGGGCAGTTCCAGTTCGAGCGGATCGAGCAGCCGCACCGCCACGACGTCGTGCCGCCGCGCCAGTTCGCCCAGCGGCTTTTCCCAGCCGGGCTCGCTGATGAAATCCGAGACCACGAACACCGTGCTGCGCTGGCGCACCGTCAGCAGGGCCGAACGCAGCAGTTCGTCCAGACGGGTCGTGCCTCCCGGGGAGTCCGCAGCCGGCCCGCTGCCCGCCGCGGCCCGGCCGATCAGCTGCATCAGGCGCAGCACCTGGTTGCGCCCGCCACGCGCCGGCAGCAGGCTGCCCGACCTGGAGAGGCCGGCAGCCCCGTAGAGCAGGGCCCCGACCCGGTTGCCATGGCGCGAGATCAGGCGCGAGAGCACGGCCACGAACTGCAGCAGCACCTCGCTCTTGCGCTGCCGGCCGGAGCCGAAATCCACCGACGGGCTCAGGTCCAGCAGGAACCAGGCCGCCATCTCGCGGTCCTCGGTGAACACACGCACATGGGGCTGCTGCATGCGGGCGGTGACGTTCCAGTCGATGTGACGCACATCGTCGTGCACCTGGTACTCGCGCAGGTCGGCCAGGTCCAGGCCCGTGCCCCGCATCAGCGTGCGGTAGTCCCCCTGCAGCAGGCCGTCGAGGCGGCGCAGCGTGGTCCATTCGAGCCGCCGCAGCATGGCGTCGGCCTGCCCGGCCGGCTCGGGCAGGAGCGCCACCTTCTGCTGTTCGGCGGCGCGCGCGCGTGACCGCAAGAGGCCGAGCATCGTCATGCGGCCCGGCGCTCGGGCTCCAGGGGCCTGGCGGGCACCGGCAGGTGCTTCATGATGCGCTCGACCAGCATCTCGGACGTCAGCCCCTCGGCCAGGCCCTCGTAGGACAGCACCACGCGGTGACGCAGCACGTCGGGCACCAGGTCGACCATGTCTTCGGGCAGCGCGTAGCTGCGTCCGCGCAGCATCGCCAGCGCACGGGCCCCTTCGACCAGGCCGATGGTGGCGCGCGGACTGGCACCGTAGGTGATGAAGCGGTCCATGTCCTTGAGGCCATGCTGCCCGGGCTGGCGCGTGGCCGAGACCAGCTTGACCGCGTACTGCACCAGCGACGGATCGACATACACCTGGCGGCAGAGGGCCTGCAGCTGCGACAGCTGCGCCGTGGTGGCCACCGCCTGCACCTGGACCGCCGGACCGGTGACACGCTCGACGATGACGTATTCCTCCTCGTCGCTCGGGTAGTCCACCATGACCTTCATCATGAACCGGTCCACCTGGGCCTCGGGCAGCGGGTAGGTTCCCTCGGTCTCGATCGGGTTCTGGGTGGCCATGACCAGGAAGGGCTCGGGCACCCTGTGGGTCTCGCCGGCGATGGTGACCTGGCGCTCCTGCATCACCTCCAGCAGGGCACTCTGCACCTTGGCCGGCGCCCGGTTGATCTCGTCGGCCAGCAGCAGGTTGGCGAACACCGG
>SBFS01000004.1 GCA_006227825.1 Burkholderiales bacterium
GCCGATGTTGCCCTCCTGGATCAGGTCCAGGAACTGCAGGCCGCGGTTGGTGTACTTCTTGGCGATGGAGATCACCAGGCGCAGGTTGGCCTCGATCATCTCCTTCTTCGCATCGCGCGAGGTCGCCTCGCCCTCGTTCATCCGCTTGTGGATGTCCTTGAGCTGGGCCAGCGGCACGACGACGCTGTTCTGGATGTCGATCAGGCCCTGCTGCAGCTCCTGGATCGGCGGGATGTTGCGCTCCATCACCGTGCTCCAGGACTTGCCGGCCGCGGCCTCCTTCTCGACCCAGCGCAGGTTCAGCAGGTTGGCCGGAAACGCGGCGATGAACTTCTCCTGCGGCATGCCGCACTTGTCCACGATGATGCGGCGCAGCTCTCGCTCCTTCTTGCGCACCTCGTCGACCTGGGTGCGCATGGTGCTGCTGAGCTTCTCGATCGCCTTGGCGGTGAAGCGGATGGTCATCAGCGTGTCGGTGATGGCGCGCTGGGTCTTGAGGTAGCTGGGGCTGCCGTAGCCTTCCTTGTCGTAGACCTTGTGCAGCTTCTCGAACTGGGCGCGGATGGTGTCGAAGCGCTCCAGCGCCTCGCGCTTGAGCTCCTCGAGCTTGCGCGTCAGCGCTTTGGAGCCGCCCTTGCCGTCGTCGTCGTCGGCCTCGTCGTAGTCGTCGAAGTCTTCCTCGGCCACGTAGTCGTCGGCCTCGTCGGCGTCGGCGAAGCCGTCGACCACGGTCGAGATGACGACCTTGCCCTCGCGGATCTCCTCGGCCATCTGCAGGATCTCGGCGATGGTGGCCGGGCTCTCGCTGATGGCCGCCATCATGTCGTTGAGGCCGCCCTCGATGCGCTTGGCGATCTCGATCTCGCCCTCGCGCGTGAGCAGCTCGACCGTGCCCATCTCGCGCATGTACATGCGCACCGGGTCGGTGGTGCGGCCGAATTCGCTGTCGACGGTGGACAGCGCAGCCTCGGCTTCCTCTTCGGCTTCCTCCTCGGTGGCAGCGGTGGGGCCGGTGTTGGACAGCAGCAGGGTCTCGGCGTCCGGCGTCTGCTCGTAGACGGCCACGCCCATGTCGTTGAGCAGCGAGACCACCACCTCCAGCGTCTCGGCCTCGACCAGCTTGTCGGGCAGGTGGTCGTTGATCTCGCCGTGCGTGAGGTAGCCGCGCGTCTTGCCCAGCTTGATCAGGGTCTTGAGGCGCTCGCGGCGGTTCTTGGCTTCTTCTTCGGACAGGACCGTCTCGTCCAGCCCGAATTCCTTCATCAGCGCGCGCTCTTTCGCCTTGCTGATCTTCATCCGCAGGGGCTTGACCTTCTCGACCGGCTGCGCCTCGTCGACCACCTCTTCCGGCAGCTCCTCGCCGATGTCGTCCTCGATGTCGCTGAGGTCGGCATCGTCGAAGTCCGCCGCGGGCTGTTCGGCCTTGGCCTTGGGCTTGCGGCCACGCTTGGCGCCGGTGCCGGCAGCGGGCTTGTCGCCGGCCGCCTTGGCAGGACGGCCGGGCTTCTTCTTCGCCGCAGGGGCCGGGGCCGCCGCGGTGGTCTCGAGTTCTTCGGCAGCCGCCTTGCCCCTGGGCTTGGCGGTCTTGGCGGCCTTGCTGTCGTCGGCCGTGGCGGTCCTGGCAGTCTTGGCGGGGGTCTTGGCGGGCGTCTTGGCCGCGGTCTTGGCGACGGGTTTGGCGGGGGTCTTGGAGGTCACGGGAGAGGCAGCTTTCTTCTTGGCCGGCTCCGCCGCCGCAGCCGGGACGGCTTTCTTCTGGGCGGATTTCGTGGTGCGGGAAACGGCTGGCGCACTGGCAGACTTCTTCGCGGGCATGGCTACCTCAAAAAAATGTCGGAATGGGAACCGGCGGAACGCACACAAAAAACGCCAGAGAATGCCGGACGGCATCGGCTCCGGAGGTTCTTGTCGGACACATCACCCGCCTTCGGCCGGAAAAGGCGGGCCTGCAAGCTGTCGGGCGAACATTTGGGATGCAGTCCTTGCGGGATTCGACGGCGCCCGGGAGGGCTGCCGCGTTGGCCGGGATGAAGATCCATGAGCCCGTGTGTCGGGCGTGGCCAGGGCCGGAGGTGCTGCTGTCGCGCTTGCGGTGTAACTGACCATTATAACGTGGGGTCGCCGATGCGGTGTTCAAGTGCCTTGCGCAACTCCTGCAGTTCGCGGTAGCGCTGCAACTGGGCGGGCTCCGTGGGGGCCCGGGCAATGGCCTCGCTTTCCTGCGCCTTCAGGTGCTCGATGCGCAGGCGCGTCATGACCTCGGCGAGTTCGGCGGCCTCGGCGTCCGGGTCCGGGCTCTGGGCCGCCAGGTCGCCCTGCCGGATGGCAAAGTGCTCGTGTTCGTGGCCGCGCAGGGCCTCGCGCAGCACCGCCCACGGCTGCGGGCCGTGCTCGTGCAGCCGGGCCTCGAGCCAGGTCATCAGCGGGCCGTGTGGTGGCCCCAGATGGGCCAGCATCGTGTGGTCGTCGGCCGACAGCTGGTCCCATGCCTGCCCGTTGGCCAGCAACAGGCCGACGGCCCGGTCTGCCCGTCCGACGCCGGCCCGGGTGGTGCCCAGCATGCGCGGTGGAGGCGGGGCAGACCAGCGCCGCCAGCCGCCGGGCGCTCGTGCCGGCCAGTCGCCGCGGTCGCCGGAGGTCCGGGCCG
>SBFS01000047.1 GCA_006227825.1 Burkholderiales bacterium
GGGCATACCTGGACCGGATCGCGGCCTGCAACCCGATCGTCAACGCCATCTGCACGCTGCTCCCGGAGCACCAGGCCCTGCAACTGGCAGACGCAGCGGACCAGCACCGTCTGGCAGGCGGGACCCTGGGTCCGCTGCACGGCCTGCCAATCGCGGTCAAGGATCTTTCAGCCACCCGGGGCATGCGCACCACGCTGGGCTCACCCATTTTCGCCAACCATGTTCCCGCCGAGGATTCGCTGCTTGTCGAGCGACTCAGGGCGGCCGGGGCCCTGGTCATCGGCAAGACCAACACACCGGAATTCGGCTTCACGGGCTTCACCAAAAACAGGCTGCACGGCATCACGCGCAACCCCTGGAACCTGGAGCGAACGCCGGGGGGCTCGAGCGGCGGGTCGGGGGCGGCCGTGGCCGCCGGCCTGGTGCCCATCTGCACGGGGTCGGATGCCGGCGGATCCATCCGGATCCCGGCCTCCTATTCGGGCTGCTTCGGGCTCAAGCCCACCTTCGGGCGAATTCCCATCGGTCCGTCACCCTATGTGAGCTACAGCTCCATGACCGTCCTGGGCCCCCTGACCCGCTGCGTCAGGGATGCGGCGCTCTACATGGACTGCACCGTGGGCCCGCACCCGTCGGACCCCTTTTCCCTGCCGGCGCCGGAGGCCTCCTACCAGGCGCTGCTCCCCAAGCTGCCGAAGCGGCTCAAGATCGCCTTCAGCCCGGACCTGGGATATGCGGTGGTTCAGGAGGAAATCCGCGCCTGCGTGGAGGACGCCGTCAAGGTGTTCGAGGCGATGGGGCACCGGGTGGAGCTGTGGTCCGGAAGCCTTCCGGACACGGGAGAGTTCTGGGGCGCCATGATCAGCACGGACATCTATGCCCAACTGGAAGAAGTGCTGGAAAAGGAGCGCGCCGAGCTCGGGCGGTCCCTGGTGGCCGTTCTGGATCAGACCCGCAACCTGACGGTGGCCCAGCTCACCGCTTTCCAGAAGATGCGCGCCACGTTGAACAGGCGCCTGGAAGAACTTTTTGGCGCCTACGACCTGCTGCTGACACCCACCATGCCGACGGAGGCCTTTGCCGCCGAGGGGCCCCCGCCCGCCGAGATCGAGGGCCGGCCCATTCCCCTGCTGGGGGCGGTGGCCTTTACCTACCCCTTCAATTTTTCAGGCCACCCCGCCGCATCGGTGCCGGCCGGCTGGCCGAGGTATTCGGCCCCAGCGCGCTGGAGACCGACCGCTTTCTGCGCGCCCTGGGCGTTCGCCGCGCGGCTGCCGCGCAGTGGCAGGCGCTGGACGCCGAGTCGCGCGAGGCGCTGCAGGCCTATGCCGATGGCGTCAATGCGGTGCTGCGCCAGGGCTTGCGCGCGCGGCCGCCTGAATTTCTGATCCTGGGCGTCGAGCCCGAGCCCTGGCACCCCGTGGACAGCCTGGCCTGGGCCATCATGATGGCCTGGGACCTGGGCGGCAACTGGCGCACCGAATTGCTGCGCCTGCGGCTGGCGCTGCTGATGCCGGTGGCGCGCATCAACGAATTGCTGCCCGCCTACCCGGGCGAAACGCTGCCGCGCACCGCCGACTACGCGGCACTGTTCCGCGGCCTCGGGCTCGACGCCGGCGGCGTGCAGACCGCCTGGCAGCAGTTGCCCGGGATCGCGCCGCCTTCGGGCGTGGAAGGCGTGGGTTCGAACAACTGGGTCGTGGCCGGCTCGCACACCACCACCGGTGCGCCGCTGCTGGCCAACGACCCGCACCTGAAGCTCAGCGCGCCCGCGCTGTGGTATTTCGCCCGCCTGCAGGCGCCGGGGCAGAACGTGGCGGGCGCCACCATGCCCGGCCTGCCGGCGGTGGTGCTGGGCCAGAACGAGCACCTGGCCTGGGGCTTCACCAATACGGCGCCGGACGTGCAGGACTTGTATGTCGAACAGGTCAAGCCCGGCGACGCCACGATGTACCGCACGCCCCAGGGCTGGGCGGCGTTCGAGACGGCGGCCGAGGTGATCCGGGTGAAGGGCCAGCCCGACGTGCTGTTCACGCACCGGCGCACGCGGCACGGCCCGGTGATCTCGGACGCCGGCACCACCGCCGACGTGCTGGGTCCGCGCGACCGGCCGGCCTATGTGCTGGCGCTGCGCTGGACCGCGCTGGACGCCGACGCGGCCCTCATCCCGGCCAGCCTGGCCATGCAGCGGGCGACTTCGGTGCAGGGCTTCTTCGACGCCACGCGCGGCTGGACGGCGCCGATGCAGAACATGGTCGTGGCCGACCGGGCCGGCCGCATCGGCGTGGTGTCGCCGGGCCGCGTGCCGGTGCGCCAGCCCGGCAACGACCTGCACGGCCTGGTGCCCGCGCCCGGCTGGGACGCGCGCTACGACTGGGCCGGTTTCGTGCCGGCGGACGAGACGCCGCGCGAGGTGGATCCACCGCGCGGCTGGATCGCCACCGCCAACCAGCGCATCGTCGGCCCCGACTACCCGCACTACCTGACGCGCGAGTGGACGCTGCCCTTCCGCCAGCAGCGCATCGAGCAGATGCTGCAGGCGCAGCCGCGCCACTCGCTCGACGACCTGGCGCGCATGCAGGCCGACGTGCGCTCGCTGGCCGTGCCGCGCCTGCTGCCGTGGCTGCAGCGCGCC
>SBFS01000051.1 GCA_006227825.1 Burkholderiales bacterium
AAGGTCAGCGCGGTGGTCACGCCATGGCGCGCGAGCTCGTCGAAAAAGAAATCGGCCACGCCACGCGCGTAGGCCTTGTCGGCAAAGCGCGACTCGTGCGGAAAGGTGTAGCTCTCGAGCCAGGGCAGCAAGCCGTCGGCCGGCGATCCGATGACATCGGTCTGCGGATAGTGGACATGCAGGTCGACGAAACCGGGCGCGATCAGGTGGCCGCGCAGGTCCTCCACCGGCACACCGGCAAAGCGACCGACCAGGCTGTCGTGGTCTCCGGCGGCCTGCACCACCATCCGGCCGTGCGCACCGGGCCCCACGACCAGCAGGCCGTCGGCATCGTGGACAGGCTGTTGTTGTTCGTCGAAACGCAGCAGCGCGGCGCGAAAAGCTCTCATGGCGCCAGCTTAGCGAAGCTCCGCAGCCGCAACATACATGGCCCGCTATAAATGCCAAATACCCTATGCCCAATGCCACATGCCCAATGCCCTGTTCGCCGGTGGCGCAGAGCGGGCGCCCCGGGCTCAGTCGGGCAAACGCCCCACGACCCCCTCGACCAGCCAGTTCATGTCCTGGATCCCGGCGTCGTCCAGGCGCCCGCCCCGGGCGAGCACCACCCGTCCGCGGTTGTCGCGGATGTCGGACTGGCGGGCCTCGAACACCGACAGGCGACCGGCCGCGAGGTCGGCCTGCCGCGCCAGCACCTCGTCCCTCACCGCCGCCGGCAGCCGCGGACCGAAGCCCTCGATGCCGACCATGCCTTCGCGCACGCCCCCCCAGACGTTGCCGGTGGTCCAGCTGCCGTCCAGCACCGCCTGCACCCGCCGGGTGTAGTGGTCGCCCCAGCGGTGGGTGACGGCCAGCAGTTGCGCGTCGGGCGCCACGTGGCGCATGTCGGAGTGGTAGGCGATGGCCAGCCGGCCCTGCTGCTGGGCCGCCACCATCACCGCGTTGGACGCGGTGTGGAAGGTCAGCACCTGGGCGCCCTGGTTCATGAGCGACATGGCGGCGTCGCGCTCCAGCGGCGGGTTGAACCAGTCGCCAACGAAGACCACGCGCACCGTGGCCTGCGGGTTGACCGAGCGCATGCCCAGCGCGAAGGCGTTGATGCCCTGGATCACCTCGGGGATCGGGAAACCGGCCACGTAGCCGGCCTGCGAAGCCACGCGCCCGGCGGCGATGCCGGCCAGGAAACGCCCCTCGTGGTAGCGGGCGTTGGCGGTGGCGACGTTGGGCGCGGTCTTGTACCCGGTGACGGACTCGAAACGCACGCCCGGAAACTCCTGCGCCACGCGCAGGGTGGGTTCCATGTAGCCGAAGCTGGGCGTGAAGATGATGTGGTGGCCCTGGCGCGCCAGGTCGCGGATGACGCGCTCGGCGTCCGGGCCTTCGGCCACGTTCTCCACCGTGGTGGTTCTGACCCGGTCGCCCAGCGCGGCCTCGACCGCGCGGCGTCCCAGGTCGTGCTGGTGTACCCAGCCGGCGTCGGTGACGGGCGCGACATGCACAAAAGCGGCCCTGACCGGCGGCTGCACCGGGGCGGCGGTCTGGGAAAAGGCGGGGAAAGAAAAACAGGCAGCCGCGAGCGCGGCAGCGAGGTTTTTGTACATGGTGTTCCTCTACATGGCTTCCGGAAAAAATGTCGACCCCCACGCTACTCCGCGCAGCGGGTCGCTGCCCCCCCAAGGGGGCGCCTTTTGCCTTGGGGCGGCCCGGCGGCAAAAGAAAAACGAGCCGGGGAAGCACCGGCTCGATGGCGCCATTCTAGCTCGGGGTGGCTTCAGGCGCCGGCCACCCGCCGAAGCTCGGCCAGGCACTCGGCCCGGCGCTGCGCATCGATGAAGCTGGCCTCGAAGCTGTTGCGGGCCATGGCCACCACGTCGTCTTTCGACAGCTTCAGCGCCTGCACCGTCTGCACCCAGTTCTCGTTCATGTAGCCACCGAAGTAGGCCGGGTCATCGGAGTTGATGGTCACGCACAGGCCGGCGTCGAGCATCTTTTTCAGCGGATGGTCTTTCAGGTCGCGGACCACACACAGCTTGAGGTTGGACAGCGGACACACGGTCAGGGGCAGCCGGGTGTGGGCCAGCTCGGCCATGAGCAGCGGGTCCTGCACGCTGGCCACGCCGTGGTCGATGCGCTCGACCTGGAGCAGGTCGATGGCCTGCCACATGTACTCGGGCGGTCCCTCCTCGCCGGCGTGGGCCACCCCATGCAGGCCGAGTGCCCGGCAGCGGGCAAAGACGCGCTCGAACTTCTCGGGCGGGTGGCCCATTTCGCTGGAGTCCAGCCCGACGCCGATGAAGTGCTCGCGGTACGGCAGGGCGGCTTCGAGGGTGGCAAAGGCTTCTTCCTCGCTGAGGTGGCGCAGGAAGCACAGGATGAGCGCCGAACTGATGCCCAGCTCGGCCTGCGCACGCTCACACGCCGTCGACAGACCCCGGATCACGGCGCCGATGTCAACGCCCCTTCCGGTGTGGGTCTGCGGGTCGAAGAACAGCTCGGCGTGAATCACGTTGTCGGCCTTGGCCCGCTGGAAATAGGCCCAGGCCATGTCATGGAAGTCCTGCTCCTTCAGAAGCACGCTGGCACCGGCGTAGTAGATGTCCAGGAAGCTCTGCAG
>SBFS01000251.1 GCA_006227825.1 Burkholderiales bacterium
CGGGCCTCGGCACGGTCCAGGCGCCGGATCCACAGCGGCATGGCCACGTTGTCCATGGCGCTGAACTCCGGGAGCAGGTGGTGGAACTGGTAGACGAAGCCCAGGTGCCGGTTGCGCAGTTCGCCCTGGCGCGCTGCGCTCAGGTCGCTGATGGCCTCGCCCATCAGCGTGACATGACCCTGCGTCGGCGCGTCGAGCCCGCCGAGCAGGTGCAGCAACGTGCTCTTGCCGGACCCCGAGGCCCCGACGATGGCCACCGTCTCGCCCCGGCGAACCGTCAGGTCCACGCCGCGCAGCACCGTCACGTCGAGGCGGCCCTCGGTGAAGCGCCTGGTCAGGCCCTGGGCCTGTAGCACGATGTCAGTCATGGCAGAACCGTTTCACCGACGGGAGGTTGCGCCCATGGCAGCGGCGCAGCATGGAGGCTTCATTCATACCGCAGAGCCTCCGCAGGGTTGACGCGGCTGGCCCGCCAGCTCGGGTAGATCGTGGCCACGAAGGACAGGGCCAGCGAGATCAGGGCGATGGGGAGGATGTCGCTGCGCTGCGGGTCGCTGGGCATGCGGTTGATGAGGTAGATGTCCTGCGGCAGGAAGCTGGCGCCCAGGGCCTGCTCGAGCGCCGGCACGATGCTGTCGATGTTGAACGCCACACCCAGGCCCAGCAGCAGGCCCAGGCCGGTGCCGATGACACCGACCATCGCGCCCTGGACCATGAACACGCCCATGATGCTGGCGGGGCTGGCGCCCAGCGTGCGCAGGATGGCGATGTCGGCACGCTTGTCGGTCACCGTCATCACCAGCGTCGAGACCAGGTTGAAGGCCGCCACCGCCACGATCAGGGTGAGGATGATGAACATCATGCGCTTCTCGAGCTGCACGGCGGCAAACCAGGTGCGGTTCTGCCGTGTCCAGTCGCGCACCAGCAGGCCCGCGTCAAGCCGGCCGGCGATGTCGATCGCCACCTCGCGCGCGGTGTGCAGGTCGCGGATCTTCACCCGCACCCCGGTCGGTCCCTCGACACGGAAGATGCGCGCCGCATCGTCCACGTGCATCAGGGCCAGGGCCGAGTCGTACTCGTAGTGCCCGGAATCGAAGATGCCCACCACCGAAAGCTGGCGGATGCGGGGCACCACGCCGGCCGGCGTCACCTGGCCGCTCGGGGCGATCAGGGTGACCGTGTCGCCGTTCATGACACCCAGGCTGCGGGCCAGCTCGCCGCCCAGCACCACGCCGAACGCGCCCGGCTGCAGGCGCGGCAGCACGGTGTCGGCCATGTCCGCGGCCAGGTCGGTGACGCGCGGCTCCAGGGCCGGGTCGATGCCGCGCACCAGCGCACCCTTCATGTCCTCGCCGCGGGCCACCAGGGCCTGCGCCCCCACGAAAGGCGCGGCGCCCAGCACCTCGGGGTGCCCCTCGACCGTGGCCAGGACCTGCGCCAGGTCGGGCACGGCCTCGCCCGCCGGCTCGAAGATCTCGATGTGGGAGAGCACTCCCAGCATGCGGTCACGCACCTCCTTCTGGAAGCCGTTCATCACCGACAGGACGATGATGAGCGCGGCCACGCCCAGGGCGATGCCCAGCATCGACACGCCCGAGATGAAGGAGATGAAGCCGTTGCGCCGGGTGGCACGGCCGGCGCGGGTGTAGCGCCAGCCCAGCTGGAGTTCGTAGGGAATCTGCATCGGAAAGCCTGGCCGCGGTACCGGCGCCGGGTGTCCCGGTCAGAGACACGGAATCGGCCTGCGGTTCCATGCGCCATTGTGGCATCCCCGACAATCGCCACATGCCCGCCCCCGAGATGCCCCCCCGGGCCGACCACGCCCTGCTCGTTCCGTTCGCTGCGGCCTCGGCGCCCGGCTGCCAGGCCCTGTTGCCCGGCCTGCAGCTGCCGCGGCTGCAGGCCCTGCTGGCGCGGCTGTCGCCGCAGGCGGCCGACGAGGGCGAGGAGCACAGCCTGAGCCCGCCGCACGAGCGCGCCCTGGCCGGCCTGCGCGGCCTGCCGGGCAGCGACGGGCAGTATCCGTGGGCGGCGGCCGGCAGCGACAGCCCGTCAACGCCCCAGGCCTGGTTCAGCCCCTGCCACTTCCAGATCGGCATCGATCAGGTGACGCTGCTGCCCGCGGCCCAGATCGGCCTGGACCGGACCACTTCGCAGCGCCTGTGCGAGGCGCTGGCCCCGCTGTGCCTGGAGGACGGCATCGGGCTGCACTTCGTGGACGCCGGGCACTGGCTCGCGCGGGGCGAGGCGCTGCGCGGCCTGTGCTGCGCCAGCCTCGATCGGGTCAGCGGCCGGCCGGTCGGCCCCTGGCTGGCCCCTTCGCCCGCGAACCCGGCCGGCCACCGGCTGATGCAGCGGCTGCAGAGCGAAGCCCAGATGCTCTTCTACACCCACCCGGCCAACGAGGCCCGCGAGGCCGACCGCCTGCTGCCGGTCAACGGCTTCTGGGTTCACGGCGCAGGGGCTTGCGAAGCCGCGGCGGCGCTGCGGCCGGCCCCGCAGCTGGACGACGGACTGCGGCAGGCCGCGCTGCGCGACGACTGGACCGCCTGGCAGGCGGCCTGGCAGGCGCTGGACGCCGGCCCGCTGGCCGAGCTGTGCCGCGAGA
>SBFS01000142.1 GCA_006227825.1 Burkholderiales bacterium
GCGCGGCGCGCAAGAATGTTCTGGATGGCAAAGGCGATCGCGGCGACCTCCGAGTCGTGCCACATCGGCACGTGCGTGCCGTCGGCCTTCTCGTAGGTGCCCAGGCGGACCGGCCCGCGGTCCCAGGCCACCTTGCGCATGTCGCGCAGGGCGCGCTCCAGGAAGCCGCCGCGCGCGGCCAGCGACAGCATGCGCATGGTGGAGGTGATCCACTGCTGCGACTCGCCGCTCTGCCCCACCGGCATGAAGAACTCGATGGCGCGCTCGACCGTGCCCAGACCGTCGGCACCGGGCACGGGCAGGAAGGAGACGATGATGTAGAGGGTCTTGTGCCCTTCCTGCGTCCAGTACTCGATCTTGTCGGCCACCGCCGACAGCGCGCCCTTGGGGCGGCTCTCGATGACGGTGCGCATCGGATCGACCGGCGCCACGGCCGGCGCTGTCTCGGGCCTGGCCTCGGGCGTGCCGGTGTCCAGCACCGAGCCCAGGATGCTGTTGGGACGGTAGGTGGCCATGCCCTTGAGGTGCGCGCGCCAGGCCTGCTGGTACAGGCCCTTGAAGTCCTCGTAGGGGTAGTCGGCCGGCACGTTGACCGTCTTGGAGATGGCCGTGTCCACGAAAGGCTGCACCGCCTCCATCATGGCGATGTGCTCGCCCGCGGTCATCGCCAGGGCGTTGACGAAGTAGTCGGGCAGTTGCCCGACGTCGCCGCCGAGCTCGCGGTACAGGCGCCAGGCGTGGTCTTCGACGGCGTACTCGCTGGTCGAGCCGTCGGACTCGCGCTTCTTGCGCCGGTAAGTCCAGGAAAACGGCGGCTCGATGCCGTTCGAGGCGTTGTCGGCAAAGGCCAGACTGACGGTGCCGGTGGGGGCGATCGACAGCAGGTGGCTGTTGCGGATCCCATGCTGGCGGATGGCCTGGCGGATGGGTTCGGGCAGGCGGCTGGCAAAGGTGCCCGGCGCCAGGTAGCCGTTGGAATCGAACTTCGGGAAGGCGCCTTTTTCCTGTGCCAGCCCGATCGAGGCCAGGTAGGCGGCGTCGCGCATGCACTCGGCGATGCGGGCGGCCATCGCCCGGCCCTCCGGGCGGTCGTAGCGCAGGCACAGCATCGCCAGGGTGTTGCCCATGCCGGTGAAGCCGACGCCGATGCGGCGCTTGGCCTGGGCCTCCTGTCGCTGCTGCTCCAGCGGCCAGTAGGTCAGGTCCAGCACGTTGTCCAGGGCGCGCACCTGCGTGGCCACCACCTGTCCGAAGGACTCGAAGTCGAACTCGGGCCGGCCACCGAAGCCGAAGGGGTTGCGCACGAAGCGCGTGAGGATCACCGGCCCCAGGTCGCAGCAGCCGTAGGACGGCAATGGCTGCTCGCCGCAGTTGTGCACCACCAGACCATTGGCATCGAAGGCATGGACATCATCGACGGTGACGTCATACACGGTCTCCTCACCATCGGCCTGAAGGGACTGCACTGTGGCGACAAAGCGCTCCCGGTTGGCGCTGCGGCGATACGCACCCAGCGAGGCTTCCAGGCGCTCGGCCTTCGCATCGTCCTCGAAACCAATGTGGTCGGCAAAAACCTGCAGGTTGTCGCCGCTGATCACCAGCTCATGCTGGGATTGCGTGGCATACAGAGCCTGGCCACCGCGCCCGTCGGGCAAAGCGCGCAGGCTCGCAGGACGGCGTTCGGTGTAGATGGTGGACACCACGCCCAGGCGCTGCAGCATGCGCTGCACGGTCTGCAGCAAGCGCAGATCACTTTGCGCCAGGCGAACGCTCACGCCCTTGTCCTGCCCACCCTGCACGCTGCCATCAGCGTCGAACAGTCCGCGCAGCAACCCCGTACAGAATGCGGAAGAGGCCTTCTCCATGGCCGGCGTGATGGTCTTGTTTCCGACCGACATGCCCATGGTCATGGCCAGATCGCGCAAGGGGGCACTGGCCATGCGGGCCTCGCCCCGATGACCGATCGGGCGCTGGAAGCCACGGAAATCGGCGCGGTGCGACAGGGTGGCAGCAGCTGCCTCGGCAGCCCTGATCACCCCGGCCGAGCCATTGACGGCTCGCGCCGCGACATCGTGCCCCACCACCTTGAGTTCCGGCGCCCACACCGAGATGACCGCCTTGTCGGCCTTGAGCGTGCCGTCGCCCACCAGCAGGCCCAGCAGGTAGCCCTCAGCCTCGCTGCCTTCTCCTTCCCAGCCACCGAGGGCCCGGTGGTTGTGCAGCACGATCTCGTCGCCTGTCTTCAGGTGCCGGGCCTCGGTCCAGGTCATCTCCAGACTGTGGCGGGTCTTGCGTGCCACCTTGCGCACCCGGTGATCGGACGTCAGGCGAAGCTCGTGTCCCTCACGGGTGCGCAAACGGAACACCGGCTTGTGGCCGGTCGCGAAAAAGCCCTGGCTCATCACCTGGTAGATGCGCCCGTCAACAACGGCCGAGAAGGGGCGACCGACCAGGTCGGCAACCTGCCGGGGGCCCTCTTCGGTCATCACCCAGGTGTCTGCCGTGACACACGGGTTGGTCGCCGCGATGCCTTCGCAGTAGCGCAGGTTGTTGTCCTCGTTGATGTGGTCGAGGAACAGGATGCCCGGCTCGGCGAAGTCGTAGGC
>SBFS01000260.1 GCA_006227825.1 Burkholderiales bacterium
GACGTGCCTGGCGAGCACCGCGCCAACCTGCGCCGCATCATCGTCACCCAGGGCGACACCGAGCCGGCGTCCGTGGAGCAGCAGCGCCACCTCGGCCTGACCTGCCCCAGCCAGTACGACCTGCGCAACCTGTTCCAGGTCAACGTGGAAGAGGGCCGCCACCTGTGGGCCATGGTCTACCTGCTGCACAAGTACTTCGGCAAGGATGGCCGCGAGGAAGCCGAAGCCCTGCTGGAGCGCAACAGCGGCAACGCCGACAACCCGCGCATCCTGGAAGCCTTCAACGAGAAGACGCCCGACTGGCTGAGCTTCTTCATGTTCACCTACTTCACCGACCGCGACGGCAAGTTCCAGCTCTGCGCCCTGGCCGAGTCCTCGTTCGACCCGCTGGCCCGCACGACCAAGTTCATGCTGACCGAGGAGGCGCACCACATGTTCGTGGGCGAGTCCGGCGTGGGCCGCGTCATCAGCCGCACCTGCGAGATGATGAACCAGCTCAAGACCGACGACGTGGGCAAGCTGCGCGCCGCCGGCGTGATCGACCTGCCGACCATCCAGAAGTACCTGAACTTCCACTTCTCGGTCACCATCGACCTGTTCGGTGCAGACCAGTCGTCCAACGCCGCCACCTTCTACAGCTCCGGCCTCAAGGGGCGCTACGAGGAAGGCAAGCGCACCGACGACCACGTCCTCAAGGGCAACACCTACAAGATCCTGGACGTGCAGAACGGCCAGCTGCTCGAAAAGGAAATCCCGATGCTCAACGCCCTCAACGAGGTGCTGCGCGACGACTACATCAAGGATTCGGTCGGCGGTGTCGACCGCTGGAACCGCATCATCGAGAAGGCCGGCATCGACTACCGCCTGAAGGTGCCGCACAAGGCCTTCCACCGCAACATCGGCACGCTCAAGGGCGTGAAGGTCAGCCCCGACGGCCGTGTGGTGACCGACCACGAGTGGAATGCCAAGGTCGAGGAATGGCTGCCCACCGACGAAGACCGCGCCTACGTGGCCAGCCTGATGGGCCGCGTGGTCGAGCCGGGCAAGTTCGCCAACTGGATTGCGCCGCCGGTCATGGGCATCAACCGCCAGCCGGTGAACTTCGAATACGTGAGATTCAACTAACCCCCCTGCGCCGCTGCGCGGCTTCCCCCCTTTCTGGCGCGCTGGACTCGGAACTCTCCCCTGCGCTGCTTCGCAGCTTCCCCTCTCTCTGGCGCGCCGCTTTGCGGCGCTTGGAGAGGGGACGATGCGGGTGGCCCGGCGGAGCCGGTTCCACCGCATCCTTGACAAAGGCACGCACGCTGGACAAGTTCAGGTGTTTAGATATTCCTCAATGCTCGCTCGCCTGCGAGCGTGAGCCCGGGTGACTGGCGCAGTGAGGTAAAGGAGGAGCCGGCCGCAGGTCGGCGGGGGACACGAACGGAGTCAGCCACCCGGACTCATGCGGTGCCACCACGAAGTCACACCCAGCGACACAATAGAGTGCAATCACAAAGCACGGAGACCCCAGATGAACGCCCCCGCTGAAGCCGCCGTCATCAAGCAGCACCTGATCGACCCCGAGATCTGCATCCGCTGCAACACCTGCGAATCGATCTGCCCGGTCGGCGCCATCACGCACGACTCGCGCAACTACGTGGTCGACGTCAACAAGTGCAACTGGTGCAACGACTGCATCTCGCCGTGTCCGACCGGCTCCATCGACAACTATCGCCGGGTGGTCAAGGCCCGCGCCTACACGCTGGAGGAGCAACTCGGCTGGGACGAGCTGCCGCCCGAGCTGTCATCGAACGAGATCGCCGACATGGTGGCGCAGACAGGGGGTGACACCGGGGCGGCAACCGAAGGCACGGCCGACGCGGCGGTCGAAGCGGCGCCCATCGACCCCACCGGACAGACCCCCTTCAGTTCCGCCCAGTACGGCGCCACCATCCCGCCCTGGAGCGCCGCCCATGCCTACACCAACCTCTATGGCCCCAGGGCCGCGGAAAAGACCGTCACCGCCACCGTGACCGGCAACCTGCGCGTCACGGCGGTCGGCAAGGACTACGACACCCACCACATCGTGCTGGATTTCGGCAGCATGCCGTTCCCAGTGCTCGAAGGCCAGAGCATCGGCATCATTCCGCCGGGGACGGACGGCAACGGCAAGCCGCACCACGCCCGCCAGTACAGCATCGCCAGCCCCCGCAACGGCGAGCGGCCCGGGCACAACAACCTGTCGCTGACGATCAAGCGCGTGCTCGAAGACCATTCGGGCAAACCGGTGCGCGGCGTCGCCAGCAACTACATGTGCGACCTGCAGGTCGGTGACAAGGTCCAGGTCATCGGTCCGTTCGGCAACAGCTTCCTGATGCCCAACCACCCGAAGTCCAGCATCGTCATGATCTGCACCGGCACGGGCAGTGCACCCATGCGTGCCATGACCGAATGGCGGCGTCGGCTGCGCGCCAGTGGAAAGTTCGAAAGCGGCAAACTCATGCTGTTCTTCGGTGCCCGCACGCAGGAAGAGCTGCCTTACTTCGGTCCGCTGCAAAGCCTGCCCAGGGACTTCATCGACAGCAACTTCGCCTTCAGCCGCACGCCGGGTCAGCCCAGGAAGTACGTGCAGGACGCCATGCGCGAGCGCGCCGCCGACCTGGCCGTGCTGCTGCAGGACCCGAACGCGTACTTCTATGTCTGCGGCCTCAAGGCCATGGAAGAGGGCGTCGTGCTGGCCCTGCGGGACATCGCTGCGGGCGCAGGGCTGGACTGGGAGACGGTGGGCGCGGCGCTCAGGCGCGAAGGCCGCCTGCACCTGGAAACCTACTGAGTCGCGGCACCGGCGATTCAGCGTGAACCGCGGCCGGCACCCTCCGGGTCCGGCGAGGGGTGTGTCATCTTCTGCAGCGCCCGGGACACGACGGGGCGGGTGGCGACCGGCCGCAGCCAGCGCCTGCGCAGCAGCTTCTCGCAGCTGCGCCGGGTCATGGTGTGGGCATGCCCGCCGCGGCTGGTGAACATGAAGAGGCTGCCCTTGCTGCTGGCCCAGACGAGTTCGGCCCGCAGCCAGTGTCCTGCCGAGAAGAGATCCACCCAGTCCCCGGTGTGCAGGCCGTCCAGCAGGGCCAGCGGGTCCTCCGCCTCTTGCCCGGCGTCGTGGGTGTCGCCGTCCCGGTCCGGCCCCTCCTCCAGGGGCTCGGTGTCGGCGAAACCGGTCGCCTTGCGTTCGCCGCTGCCGATCCAGGGCTGGTCGGGGGAGCGGGGTTTCTGCTGTTCGGCGGTGGCCGGTGCCAGCAGCTCGGACGCGACCGACCCCTCGTCGGTTTCAAGGGGCGCGGGACCGGATGAGGCGCCGTCGGCCCGCGCCCGCATGCGCCTGAGCCTCAGGACGGGTTCGTGCAGCTTCAGCAGCGCGTCGAAGAACTTCTGCGTTTCCTCCGGCGACTTGCCGAGTTCGTCCAGCCCCTTGCGAAGGGTCTGCAGCATGCCGGGCACCACTTCGAACAGCTGGCGGGGCTGCTTGAGCGTGACCTCCCGGCGTGTGCTCCACAGCAGGTGGCTGATGACCCTGTGATACCCCGAAGGATCCGGGCCGCCGTCCGGGTGGGCCAGGCGGTCCGAAGCGATGACCAGCGACCAGGACCCGTAGAGGAAATCGAGCACCACCCCGGGGGCGTTGAAGACATCGGGACGGTTGCTGATCTCCCAGGCGATCTGGTCGGCCAGCTCCTGGCGCTGCTCGGCGTGGTGCAGCGCCTCCATCTGCCGGCGCTTGCGCTCTTCCTCTTCGCGGTCCGTCGCCGCCCAGCCGGCCTGCAGCGAGGTCAGTGCATCCGCGAACGCTTCGCGTTCACTGTCCGCGGATGTGTTCAGGTTGCGGACCTGCTCCTGCACCGGCTCCAGAAAACCGCTGAAGTCGCTGCTGTATTCGTCGTTGTAGCGGAAACTGCGCTGGGCGATCTGCTCGACCAGCTGCCGCGCGGGATGGTCCTCCTGGCTGAAATAACGGGGTTCGTCCATGGCCAGCCGCAGCAGGGCCGGCTCCAGGGCCACCACCGCTTCACGCACCGGTGCCAGCAGCAGCGGATCGCCGGCGACCTGGTTGACCAGCTTGCGCACGACGTCCAGGCCGACCGCCTGGGCGACCCGGTCGGCCTGGTGCTTGAGCTCGAGCAGGACGCGCGAGCGTTCGTGGGGTCCGGCCCACTCGCCCCAGCGCTGCGGGTCGAGTTCGGACTCCACGCCGACCGCCAGCGCCGGGCGTTCCACAGGCGGCAGCCCGCGCCGCCTGTCATGCTCCTGCTCGCGCAGTTGCGGGTCTGCCTGAGGCAGCCGGGCCAGGGCGTCGACCCGTGTCAGCTCGCGGCGCACCTGTTCGTAGAACGCGTTGTCCAGCGGCTGGTCGAAGGTGCCGGGCTGTCCGCCCAGGAAGGCCTGCATGAGCTCGTGCCGCAGGGGGCTGCGCTCGCGTGCGAGGTCACCCATGCGCAGGACCAGCGGATCGTCTGCCGGGCCGAAGTCTTCCGGGCCGTCCAGGGAGTCGGCGCGCCCTTCGGAGGAGCCCCCCTCCAGCCAGGACCGGGTGGACAGCGGTGCCTGCTGGGACGGGGGCGAATCGGCAACCAGGCGGACCCGGTAGCCCGCTTCCTTGACATTGGCCTTCTGCAGCAGCAGGGCCACCTGTTCGTACAGCTGGCACAGCGCCTGTCCCAGACCCGTTGTCATGCGCTGCATCCAGAGGCGGCGAAGCTCGGCATCCGGCTCGACCTCGGCCATCAGCTCCCTGAGCGCGCGCACGAACACGGAGGGCCGCAGCGGGTTCTTCTCGGCATGGATGGTGTCCAGGCCGATGAGCGAACTCATCCGCGCATCGACCATGGACAGGGACTGTTCCACCACCGGCATCAGGGCCTGGATCACCCGTGCCGACTCCAGCGACTCGCTGACCTCGCTGTCGTCAACCAGCGAGAGCATGGACGAATCGCTCAGGCGGGCCAGGGAAGATGTCTGCCCTTCGCTGTCGGCCCGGTGGAAGGCTTGCTCGAGGAGGCGGGGATACTGCCGGGCCAGCGCGCCCTTGTGCTGCGCAAGGCTGCGCCAGGCCCGCCCCAGCAGGTCCCGCTCCCGGATGTCGCGGCTGTGCTGCTCGGATGCCTGCAGCCCGGCGACGGCCTGGTCGGCCAGACGTTCCAGCATGGCAGGCGCATTCTTCAGCACGCGGCTGAAACACTGTTCGAGCAAGGGCGCTTCAGCGGACATGGAGGGCGGCGGGGATGACCTGTCGTGAGATCTGCAACCAGAGGTTATACCGCCAGGCGGTCCGCGTCAGGTCCCTAGGGCGACGTTCATCGGTCGAATGGACACGCCCGTCGTCGAGCCACACCGGGAAAGCGGGCATCCGGTTTCGCTTACAGTGATGCTTGAATGACCGGCCCGCACTCGGCCCGAACACGGCCGCGGGCATCATGGAGCCCTGCACGACGCCATGCCTCTTCGAATCGGAATCAGTGCCCGCCTGCTGCACGACCCCCCTGTCGGCCTCGGCCTGCCCCAGAAACGCCTGCAATTTCTCGAGAGCAGCATGGCCCACTGGATCATGGCCCACCGGGCCATCGCGCTCATGGTGCCTTTTCTGGACGAGTCCAGCCACCTGTCGGTCCACCGCGTCCCGGTGGACGACCTGGTGCAGCTCCTGGACGGCCTCGTGCTCCAGGGAGGCATCGACATCTGTCCGGAGACCTACGGCCAGACCTTGCGCGACCCCGCGTGGGCGGGCGACGCGATCCGTGACCGCTATGAGCTGCAACTGCTCGATGCCTTCATCAAGGCCGGCAAACCGGTGCTGGGGGTTTGCCGGGGTGCGCAGCTGATCAATGTGCACTACGGGGGCACGCTGGTGCAGGACATTCCCAGCATGTGGCGTGGCGCCATCATCCACCAGGACACCCAGCGCTACGACCGCCTCACCCACGAGATCCGCTTCGAGCCGGGCTCGGCCCTGGCCGGTTTCTATGGCGAGCAGGCGCAGCCGCACCGCGTGACCAGCATCCACCACCAGTGCGTGGACCGCCTGGGCGACGGTCTTGTGGTCGAGGCCGTCAGCCCGGCCGACGGCGTCGTCGAGGCGATCCGCCACCGGGACGCCCATTTCGTCCTGGGCGTGCAATGGCATCCGGAGTTCCACCTGTCTCCGGGGGAGGAGACAGGCGGCCTGCTCGACAGCGGGCCGATGATGCACGGCTTTCTCGAGGCGGCCCGTGTCCGGGCCGAGCAGCACCGCACCGTGAAGTACCAGCCGGTTCGCCATCCTTCCCGCTGAGCGCCGTCCAGGCCGGGGCGCAGCGATGACCGCCGTCTTCAGCCGGCCTGCCGGCCCGCTTGTGCCGGGCGCCCGTCCCCCGTCGGTACCGCGCAAGGTGCCTGCGGTTCGGTCAGCAGGCACACACTGAACACCGCGCCGCTGTGGCCATCGGTTCGGTTGGCGGCCTCGATGCTGCCGCCGTAGCGCTCCACCAGCCCCAGGCTGATCCAGAGGCCCAGGCCGTTGCCGTCGTTCTTGGTGGTGAAGAAGGGCCGGAACAGGTGTTCTGCCACCCCAGGTGCCAGCCCGGTGCCGGAGTCCATCACCCGCAGCACGGCCCCCCTGTCGCCGGTTCCGCCGTCCCTGTCTTCGGTGATCAGACGCAGCGTCCCGCCCCGGGGCATCGCCTGGATGCCGTTGATCAGCAGGTTGATGATGACCTGCTGCAGCTCCTGGCGGTTGAAACCCACGCGCTGCCGGGCGGACAGCGCCAGTTGCACCTCGATGTGGCTCTGGGCCAGCAAGTGGGACACCAGCACCAGACAGTCATGGACCGTCCGGTTCAGATCCAGAGACTCCACATACCCGGCGTACTCGGTCGGACGGGCGTACTGCAGCAGCTGCGTGACGATCAGCCGCATGCGCTCGACCTGCCCGTCGAGCAACCGGAGTTCGGCCTGCACCGGTTGCGCCTGTTCGCCCAGGGTGTCGCGGATCAGGTCGAGGTTGCCCTGCATTACCGCAATGGGGTTGTTGATCTCGTGCGCGATGCTGGCGGTCAGCTGGCCGATGGCGGCGAGCTTCTCGCTCTTGACCAGTTGCTGCTGGGCCATCTGCAGCGAGGCGTTGCTGGCCTCCAGTTCGCGTGTGCGCTCGGCCACCTTGCGGTCCAGCTCTTCGGCCCAGCGGCGCAGCGCCCCGGTCTTCTCGTCGATCACGTCAAGCAGCTGGTCCAGATGACCGGCCAGCGCGCCGAGTTCGTCGCGCGCCGGCAGGGCGCCGACGCGGGCGGCGGCGTCCCCTTCCTCGATGCGCTGCATGGTGCGGTTCATCTGCTCCACCGGCCTGAAGATGCTGCGTGCCCAGCGGATCGACAGCAAGGCCGACAGGGCCAGGACGACCAGGAAGATCAGACCCATGGCCGCCAGCATGGCATGGCGGACCCAGCGGAAAGGCGATTCGAGAAAACCGACGTACAGCATGCCGACACGTCGGCCCTGGGCGTCCAGCAGGGGTTCGTAGGCCGAGACATACCAGTCGTTGACCACGAAGGCGCGGTCCAGCCAGGTCTGTCCCCGGCCCAGCACCTGGTCGCGCACCTGTTGCGACACCCGTGTGCCGATGGCACGCTGGTCCTGGAACAGGCGGACGTTGGTGGTGATCCGCACATCGTCCAGGAACAGGGTGGCCGTGCCCTCGCTGCCAAACGGCAGGGCACCCTCGGGATAGACGATGCGGTTGATGTGGTCGATGAACGCCAGGTTCTGGTTGAGCAGCAGTCCGCCCACCAGCCAGGCCCGGGGACGGTCAGTGCCATCGGAGACGGGTTGTAGCGACAGCAGCATCAGCGCGCGGTCCTCGTTGCCTCGCCCGTCGGGGGCGGCATTGCGCGTGGGCACGAGCGGAATCTGCAGGCGGGGCAGCAGGTGCGGTGCCAGGCGCGCCATTTCGTCACGGGACAGACGCACGAGCTGCGCCGGCCGCGACGTGACCCGCAGGGACTGATCCAGCAGCACGGACACACCGGCCGGCAGGATGTCCCGTGCGCTGTCTGCAGGGTACAGCTGGAGCAGGTCCAGCCCCAGCTCCCCCCTCTCGGCGGCCAGGCGTGCGGCGAGGTCGCCGCCGGTCATGGCCCGCAGCAGGCGCTGCGAGCGCGCGACGCCGCGGGTGCCGCTGCCCACTTCGGTCAGCACTTGGTCGAAATAGCCGCGTGCCACGGCCAGGTCGCTGCGCACCTTGGTGATCAGCAGGCGCTCGTAAGTGAGACTGCTCCAGACCGCAATGGCCAGCACGAGCAGCGGAAACACGACCAGCAGCGGCAGAAGCGCCATGGCCAGCAGCTTGTTGCGCACCGATCGCGCCAGCCAGGCCGGGGCACGCACGCTCATGCTCAATATCCGGAAGGCGTGGCGCCCCATTCGGCCACCCGCCGCTCCAGCGTGCGGCGGGAGACGCCCAGCAGCTGGGCCGCCCGTGTCTTGTCGCCCTGCACCGACTCCAGCACCGACAGGATGTGCCGCTTCTCCAGGGCGTGCAGGTCGGTCGGCAGCGGGTCCTCGCTGCGGCTGCCGGACGTCTGGGCCGGGTACAGGGCCGACACGTTCAGCGCGCCCAGGATCAGCGAGCGTTCGATGAGGTTGCGCAGTTCCCGCACGTTGCCCGGCCAGTCGTACTGGACCAGAAAGGCCATCTCCTCGTCGCTGACACCCAGCGTGTCCGCGCCGAGCGCCGGTGCCATCTGCTCGATGAAATGCCCGACCAGCACCGGAATGTCGGCCTTGTGTTCGCGCAGCGGCGGCAGCCGCAGGTCGACCACCTGCAGCCGGAAATAGAGGTCCTGCCGGAAACGGCCCTTTGCCACCTCGTCGCTCAGGCGCCGGTTGGTGGCGGCAATCACGCGCAGGTTCAGGGGCACCTGCTGCTGGCTTCCCACCGGCCGGATGTTGTGGTCCTCGATGGCGCGCAGCAGCGCGGCCTGGATGGGCAGGGGCAATTCGGAGATCTCGTCGAGGAACAGCGTGCCTCCCTGGGCATAGTGGAACAATCCCTCGCGTGCCCGGCTGGCTCCGGTGAAGGCGCCCTTGGCATGGCCGAACAGCTCGCTCTCGATCAGCTCGGGCGAGATGGCGGCACAGTTGACCGGCACGAAGGGGCCTGCCGCGCGCGGGCTGCGCGCATGCAGCTCCCGGGCGACCAGCTCCTTGCCGGTGCCCGACTCGCCTTGCAGCAGCACCGTGCTGTCGACAGCCGCGACCCGATCCATCGCGGCGCGCAGGGCCTGCATCTGGGGCGAGGAGCCGATCAGCGCGGTGCTGCGGCGGGCTTCGCGCGTGACCGCCCGGCGCAGCACGAAGTTCTCGCGCCGCAATCGGGCGCGCTCATGGCACTGCTTGACCGCGTTGAGGATCTGGGGCACGCGGAAGGGCTTGAGGATGAAGTCTGACGCGCCGGCGCGCAGTGCCTCGATGGCGGTTTCCAGGTCGGCGAAGGCGGTGATCAGGATGACCTCGCCGGTGTAGCCGTGCTCGCGCAGTTCCTTGAGCCAGCTGACGCCGCTGGCCCCCGGCAGCGAGATGTCCAGGATGATCAGGTCGGCGTGGTGACCCGCCAGCCACTCGGCTCCTTCCTCGGCCGAGCCGGCGCTCATCACGAACCGGCAGCGCGGGGCCAGCGTCTTGACCAGGAAATTGAGCATGCCCTGCTCATCGTCGACCACCAGGATGGACCAGTCCGGCCAGCCCTCGAGCTGCCGGTCGGAAGGGGCGCTTGTGCCAGGGTTCAGGGTGCTCACCGGGTCCGATTCTAAGGAGGCGGGTGACGGGAGGGAGGCGGCCGAACCCGCGATGTCGGCAGGCGCTGCGTTCGCGGACACCGCAGGGCCGGGCTGCCTGCCGACTGGCCCTACACTGCGGCCTGTCATCCCATCCACACCACCTGCCCGCATGAGCCGAGAAGTCCACATCATCGATCATCCCCTGGTCCAGCACAAGCTCACCCTGATGCGCCGCAAGGACACCAGCACCAAGAGCTTTCGCGAGCTGGTGCACGAGCTCTCCGCCCTGCTGGCGTACGAGATCACCCGCGACATGCCGATGCAGGAGATCGAGATCGAGACGCCGCTGGAGACCATGACCTCCAGGGTCATCGACGGCAAGAAGGTGGTGCTGGCCTCCATCCTGCGGGCCGGCAACGGCTTCCTGGACGGCATGCTGCAGGTCATTCCCGGCGCCCGCGTCGGCCACATCGGCCTCTACCGCGACCCCCAGACCCTCGAGGCCGTCGAGTACTACTTCAAGATGCCGCAGGACATGCACGAACGCGACGTGATCGTGCTCGACCCGATGCTGGCCACCGGCAATTCGGCGGTGGCGGCGGTCGACCGCCTCAAGCAGACGCATCCCCGGTCGATCCGTTTTGTCTGTCTGGTCACCTGTCCGCAGGGCCTCAGGACCTTCCACGACGCCCATCCGGACGTGCCGGTCTACACGCCGGCGGTCGACCGCGGCCTGAACGAACATGGCTACATCGTTCCTGGCCTGGGCGACGCCGGCGACCGCATCTTCGGAACCAAGTAAGTCAAGTCGGTCCGGGTGGACTGCGGCCCGTCATCGGTCCACGGAAAGAGGCCCGGACCACAGGGTTTGCCCGGATCGGGTAAGGTTCGCGGATGGCTGCAACACCTGTCTCCTTCTGGACCCTGGGCTGGCGGACCCTCTGGCGCGACTGGCGCGCAGGGGAACTGCGGCTGCTGCTGATTGCGGTGACCCTGGCCGTGGCCGCACTGACCGCGGTGGGTTTTTTCGCCGACCGGCTGCAGAACGGGCTCAGCCGGGATGCGCGGGCGCTCATCGGGGGCGATGCCGTGGTCAGCAGCGACCAGCCGGCGCCACCGGCCTTCGAGGCGCGCGCGCGCGAGGAAGGCCTGCTGGTGGCGCGCACACTGAGTTTTCCCACCATGGGCCGCGCACCGGACGAGCTGGGCGGCGCGGCCCGGCTGGTGGCCCTGAAGGCGGTGGACGAAGCCTACCCCCTGCGGGGCCGCCTGCGTGTCGCCGACGGGCCCGGCGACCCGGATCGCGAGGTGGCCGGCGGGCCTGCGCGCGGCACCGCCTGGGTGGACCCCGCCCTGCTGGGCGTGCTTGATCTGCAGATCGGCCAGACCCTCTGGCTGGGCGACCGCCCCTTCACGCTGGACAAGGTCATCGTGGTCGAACCTGACCGGGGTGCGGGCTTCATGAGTTTTGCGCCCCGCGTGATGATCCACGCCGACGATCTGGCGGCCACCGGTCTGGTCCAGCCCGCCAGCCGCCTGAGCTACCGGCTGGCGGTGGCCGGTGACGACGCGTCGGTGGCCCGTTTCGTGCAGTGGGCCGAGGCGGAGACCGGGCGTCCGGGTGTGCGCGGCATCCGCCTGGAGTCGCTGGAGGGCGGGCGCCCCGAGATGCAGCAGACGCTCGAGCGCGCCGAGAAATTCCTCAACCTGGTGGCTTTGCTGGCAGCCCTGCTGTGTGCTGTCGCGGTGGCCATCGCCTCGCGCGGTTTCGCCCAGCGGCATCTGGACGACTGCGCCATGCTGCGCGTGCTGGGGCTCTCCCAGTCCAGCATGGCAAGGGCCTACACGCTCGAGTTCATTCTCGTCGGGCTGCTGGCCAGCGTGCTCGGCCTGGCGCTGGGCTACGGCGTGCACCATGTCTTCGTGGTGCTGCTGGCGGGCCTGGTCGAGGCCGGGCTGCCGGCGCCGGGCCTCGGACCGGTCTGGCTGGGCCTGGGCATGGGCCTGACGCTGATGGTCGCGTTCGGGCTGCCGCCGGTGCTGCAGCTGGCCCGGGTGCCTCCCCTGCGGGTCATCCGGCGCGATGTCGGCCAGCTCAAGCCGGCCAGCCTGGCGGTGCTGCTGCTGGGCGTGGCCGGCTTCGCGGGGCTTCTCCTGATGGCCAGCCGCGACCTGAAGCTCGGTGGCATCGCGGTCGGGGGCTTTGCAGCGGCCGTGGTGCTGTTTGCCGTGGTCAGCTACCTGGCCGTGCGCCTGCTGCGCGCCACGGTCAACGAAGCCACCGCGCCGCGCGCCCTGATCATGGCCACCCGCCAGCTTTCCGCCAGGCCGGTCTATGCCATGGTCCAGATCAGCGCCCTGTCGGTCGGGCTGCTGGCCCTGGTGCTGCTGGTGCTGCTGCGCACCGACCTGATCGCCAGCTGGCGCAACGCCACCCCGCCCGACGCACCCGACCGCTTCGTCATCAACATCCAGCCGGAGCAGGACGCGGCGTTCCAGTCCGCGTTGCGCGATGCCGGGGTGCAGGATTTCGACTGGTATCCCATGATCCGGGGCCGCCTGGTCACCATCAACGGGGAGACCGTCGATCCGCAGGCTTTTGCCACCGACCGGGCCCAGCGCCTGGTCGAGCGCGAGTTCAACCTGTCCCACGGCGCCAGCCTGCCGCCCCACAACCCGGTGGTGGCCGGGCGCTGGGTCGAGGACGAGCCGGACGCCCTCAGCGTGGAAGAAGGCCTGGCCGAGGAGCTGGGTCTGAAGGTCGGCGACCGGCTGGGTTTCGACATCGCCGGCATCGTCACCGAAGGCCGCATCACCAGCCTGCGCAAGGTGGACTGGGGTTCCATGCGGGTCAACTTCTTCGTGATCTTCCCCCGCGCTCGAATGGACGATGTGCCGCTGACCTACATCAGCGCGTTTCGGGCACCGCCGGCCGGGGTCGCCTTCGACAACGCGCTGGTCCGGCAGTTTCCCAACATCACCAATGTCGACATGAGCCAGACGATCGCCCAGGTGCAGCGTGTGCTGGGCCAGGTGATCCGTGCCGTGGAGTTCCTGTTCGCGTTCACACTGGCTGCCGGCCTGGTGGTCCTGCTGGCCGCGGTCACCGCCACCCGCGGCGAGCGCGAACGCGAGTTTGCCGTGCTGCGCGCCGTGGGCGCCGGTTCCCGGCTGCTGCGGCAGGTCCAGCGCATCGAGCTGCTCGGGGTCGGCCTGCTGGCCGGTGCGCTGGCCTCGGTGGTGGCGGTGGCGGTCGGCTGGGCGCTGGCGCGTTACGCCTTCGAGTTCACCTGGACCGCCTCCCCGCTGGTGCCCCTGGCCGGCGCCGTCGCCGGTGCCGTGCTGGCGCTGTCGGCCGGCTGGTGGGGCCTCAGGGGCGTGCTGCGCACCCCGGTGGTCGAAACCCTGCGACGCGCCGCGTCATGAGTGCCGGCCCCGCCGATCCGGATTCCGCCGCGACGCCCTTCGAATGGATCGGGGGCGAAGCGGCGGTGCGTGCCCTGGTGGACCGCTTCTACGACCTCATGGACCTGGAGCCGGCCTATCTTGAACTGCGACGGGCGCACGGCAGTTCGCTGGACGACGCGCGCCAGAAGCTGTTCTGGTTCCTGTGCGGCTGGCTCGGCGGGCCACAGCACTACACCGGGCGTTTCGGGCATCCCCGGCTGCGCATGCGCCACATGCCCTTTGCCATCGGCATCCGTGAGAGGGACCAGTGGGTGGCCTGCATGAACCAGGCCATGGCCGACGTGGACGTCGACCCGGCGCTGCGCCGTCGCCTCGCGGCCAGCTTCTTCCAGACGGCCGACTGGATGCGCAACACGCCCTGACGGCAAGCCGCCCCCGGAGGATAATCCGCCATCCGGACCGCGCGGCGGCTGCGGCACGCCCCATTCCCTGACATGACCTACCTGATTCCCGGCATCCTGGCCATGGCGGCCATCGTGCTGGCCTCGAACATCCTGGTGCAGTTCCTGTTCGGCCAATGGCTGACATGGGGCGCGTTCACCTATCCGCTGGCTTTCCTCGTCACCGACCTGGTCAATTTCCTGCATGGACCGAAGGCCGCCCGCAAGGTGGTTCTGGTCGGTTTCGCGGTCGGCCTGCTGTGCTCCCTGGTCGGCAGCCAGATCATCGGTGAGGCCGGCCCGCTGGTCACCTTGCGCATTGCCCTGGCTTCGGGCGTCGCCTTCCTGGTGGCGCAGCTTCTGGACGTGTTCCTGTTCGACCGCCTGCGCCAGGGTGCCTGGTGGCGCGCCCCCCTGGCATCCACCCTGGTGGGTTCCACTGTCGACACCCTGCTGTTCTTCTTCATCGCGTTCTCGGCGGCGCTGGTCTGGATCGAACCGGGCAACGATGTCGGATGGGCCAACGAGGTGCTGCCTCTGCTGGGCATGGGGCCCGAGGCTGCGCTGTGGGTGTCGCTGGCCAGCGCCGACTGGCTGGTCAAGCTGGGGCTGGCCGTGCTGGCCCTGGTGCCCTTCCGCCTGGTGGTGCGGCGCCTGCTGGACCAGCGGCGCCTGGCGACTCAGCCCGCGGCCTCGCGCGACAGGCCCTGAGCCTGCCTGAGCAGCACCAGCAGCGCGCCGGCGCCGCCGTGGGCCGGCCGGGCCTGGGCAAAGGCGAGCACCTCGTGTTTCTGGACCAGCCAGCGCGGCACGCGGTCCTTGAGCACGGGCGTGCGGCCGGGAGACCCCAGGCCCTTGCCGTGCACCACCCGCACGCAGCGCAGGCCTTGCTGGTGGCATTCGCGCAGGAACCGGCCCAGCGCCTCACGTGCCTCGTCGGTGCGCAAGCCGTGCAGGTCGATCTGGCGCTGGATGCTCCAGCGGCCGGCGCGCAGCCGCACCAGCACATCCGGTCCGAGGCCGGGCCGGATGAAACTCAGGCGGTCATCGGTGTGCAGCAGTGTCTCGACATCGAACTCGTCCGACAGCGCCTCGCGCATCACCGCCTCCTCGTCCCGCTGGCGCTGCAGGGGGTGCGGCAGCGGGGCCGACCGCTGCAGCAGCACCCGCGCCGACCCGCGCAGGGGGCGCACTGGCCCCACCGCGAGCTCGAACTGGCGCTTCTCGCGCGCCTCCTGCTCGCGGCGCTGGCGTTCGGCCTGCTCCCGGGCGGCGGCAGCCTCGGCGCGCTCGGCCATCGCGCGCCGCACGTGCTGCAGGTCGGCCAGGGAACGCACCTTCATGCGCGCATTGTCGGCCACGCGCCCGCCGGTCGCAGGCCGGCGGGTCAAAGCCCTCAGACCAGACCCATCTCGGCCATGGAGACGGCCTTGTCGCGGGTGACGATGAAGTGGTCGAGCACCCGCACGTCGACCAGGGACAGGGCTGCCCTGAGCGAACGCGTCAGCGACTCGTCGGCCCGTGACGGCTCGGCCACGCCGCTGGGGTGGTTGTGGGTGAGGACCACGGCGGCGGCGTGGTGATGAAGCGCACGCAACACCACTTCGCGCGGGTAGACGCTGGTCTGCGTCAGCGTGCCGCGGAACAGCTCTTCCATGGCGATCAGCCGGTTCTGGCTGTCCAGATAGAGCACGGCAAAGACCTCGTGGGGGCGAGCGCCGAGCTGCAGCTGCAGGTAGTCGCGCACGGCGCGCGGACTGTCGAAGAGCGGGCGTGCCTTCAGTTCCTGCGCCAGCGCGCGCCGGGCCAGCTCGAGCACGGCCACCACCTCGGCCCGCTTGGCAGGCCCCAGGCCCTTGACCTGGCCCAGGGCGTCGGCGCTGGTGTGCAGCAGGCCGGCCAGCCCGCCGAAGCCGTCCAGCAGCTCCTGGGCCAGCTGCAGCACATGTTTGCCCTGCAGGCCGGTGCGCAGCAGCAGGGCAAGCAGCTCTGCATCGCCCAGGGCAGACGGGCCGCGGGCCAGCAGCTTCTCCCTGGGCCGGGCATCGGCGGGCAGGCCGCGCAATCCGGTCATCATCGTTTGCGACATGGTGTTTCCTCGGGGGGTGGTCGGCCTTTTTACAATAGGGACCCCGGCTTTCGCGGGCCGCCGTCCCCAGTTGGGGGTAGGCCATGCGTGCCGCTCCCCGTCACCACCCCAGGGTTGTCCATGCCACAGGTCCAGGAAGGTTCGTTTCTCACACTGCACTACCGCCTTTCGGGGGCCGACGGAAGGGTGCTGATCGACACCTTCGACGGCCAGCCCGCCACCCTGAGCATCGGCGGTGGCCAGCTGTCACCGGCCATCGAGCAGCGGCTGCTCGGCCTGGAGGAGGGGGCCCGAACCACCATCGAACTGGCACCGGGCGAGGCCTTCGGCGATCACCAGCCGGAGATGGTCCAGTGGGTGGCGCGAAGGCTGCTCGAGGAGCTGGGAGACCCGCATGAACAGTACGCCACGGGCGACGTGGTCCAGTTTCCCACGCCCGACGGCCTGGGCAGCTATGCCGGTGCCGTGCGCGAGGTGCGAGGCGACGGGGCCGTGCTGTTCGACTTCAACCACCCGCTGGCAGGCCAGCCCGTGACCTTCCAGGTCGAACTGATCGGAGTGCTTTGATGAGCGACGAACCCAGCGGCGCAACCGCCGGCGCAGGGGCTGAAATCCTTCTGGCAGAGCCGCGCGGTTTCTGCGCCGGTGTCGACCGGGCCATCGAGATCGTCGAGCGCGCCCTGGCCAAGTTCGGGCGGCCCATCTACGTGCGCCACGAGATCGTTCACAACACCTATGTGGTCAACGACCTGCGCGAGAAGGGCGCCATCTTCATCGAGCAACTCGACGAGGTGCCTGCGGGGGCCACGCTGGTCTTCTCCGCGCACGGCGTGAGCAAGGCGGTGCAGGAAGAGGCCGAACGGCGTGGCTTTCGCATCTTCGACGCCACCTGCCCGCTGGTGACCAAGGTGCATGTGGAGGTGGCCAAGCTGCACAAGGAAGGCTACGAGTTCATCATGATCGGCCACAAGGGTCATCCCGAGGTCGAGGGCACCATGGGCCAGCTCGACAGCGGCATCCACCTGGTCGAGGACGAGGACGATGTGGCGCGCGTGCAGCCGGCCCAGACCGGGAAGATCGCGGTGGTGACCCAGACCACGCTCAGCGTGGACGATGCCGCCGGCATCCTGGCCGCGGTCAAGGCCCGCTTCCCGCAGGTGCGCGAGCCCAAGCAGCAGGACATCTGCTATGCCACGCAGAACCGTCAGGACGCGGTCAAGCTGCTCAGCCCGCAGGTGGACGTGGTGGTCGTCGTGGGCAGCCCCACCAGCTCCAACAGCAACCGCCTGCGCGAAGTGGCCGTCAAGCTGGGCACACCGGCGTACATGGTCGACAACGCCGGCGAACTGCAGCCCGAATGGTTCGAGGGCAGGGCCCGCGTGGGCCTGACCGCCGGCGCCTCCGCCCCGGACATCCTGGTGCAGCAGGTGATCGAGCGCCTGCGCGAATTCGGCGCCATCGCGGTGCGCCGCATGGACGGCCTGACCGAGACGGTCAAGTTCCCCCTGCCCAAGGGCCTTCGGCTCGACGACGACACGCCGGTCAGCCACCTGCACTGAGCTCCCAGTCCCGGCTGCAAGGCCCGGGGAACCTACAATCCGGCCATGCTAGACATCCTCCTCCTTCGCAAAGACCTGGGCGCCGTCGTCGCGCGGCTGGAGACCCGCAAGCGGCCCCAGCCCTACCTGGACGTGGACGCCTTCCAGGCCCTGGAGCATGAGCGCAAGGCGCTTCAGACCCGCACCGAAGGCCTGCAGGCCCAGCGCAACAGCCTGAGCAAGCAGATCGGCATGTTCAAGGGCAAGGGCCAGCATGCCGAGGCCGAGGCGGTCATGGCCCAGGTGGGCGAGATGAAGGCCGAGCTCGAAGCCTGCGCTGCGCGTCTGGACGTGATCCAGGCCGAGCTGCAGGCCCTGCTGCTGGCCGTGCCCAACCTGCCGCACGAGAGCGTGCCGGTGGGCGCGGGCGAAGAAGGCAACGTGGTGGTGCGCCAGTGGGGCACACCGCGCAGCTTCGACTTTCCCGTGCGCGATCATGTGGACATCGGCGAGAAGCTCGGCCTGGATTTCGACACCGGCACCAAGCTGGCCGGCTCGCGCTTCACCTTCATGCGCGGCCCCATCGCCCGGCTGCACCGGGCGCTTGCCCAGTTCATGCTGGACGTGCAGACGCAGGAGCACGGCTACACCGAGTGCTACACGCCCTACATCGTCAACGCGGACACTCTGCGCGGCACCGGCCAGCTGCCCAAGTTCGAGGCCGACCTGTTCGCGGCCAACAAGGGCGGCCAGGACGGGGCGGACGAGAACCAGGCTCTGTACCTCATTCCCACCAGCGAAGTGACGCTGACCAACGTGGTGCGCGACGAGATCCTGGCCGAGCCGGACCTGCCCATCAGGTTGACGGCGCACACCCCGTGCTTCCGCTCCGAAGCCGGCAGCGCCGGCCGCGACACGCGCGGCATGATCCGCCAGCACCAGTTCGACAAGGTCGAGATGGTGCAGATCGTGCACCCCGAGAAGAGCTACGAGGCGCTGGAGGAAATGACCCGCCACGCCGAGGCCATCCTGCAGAAGCTGGGTCTGCCTTACCGGGTGGTCAGCCTGTGCACCGGCGACATGGGCTTCGGTGCCAGCAAGACCTACGACCTGGAGGTGTGGGTGCCCGCGCAGGGCACCTACCGCGAGATCAGCTCGGTCTCCAACTGCGAGGCGTTTCAGGCCCGCCGCCTGCAGGCGCGCTTCAGGAACGCCCAGGGAAAGAACGAGCTGGTGCACACCCTCAACGGCTCCGGCCTGGCCGTCGGCCGCGCACTGGTGGCGGTGCTGGAGAACTTCCAGAACGCCGACGGCAGCGTGACGGTGCCCGAGGTGCTGCGGCCGTACATGGGCGGCCTGGAGACGCTCTCTGCCTGAGCCCGTGTGGCCGCATAAATAAGAAACCCGGCATTGCCGGGTTTCTTTGCGTCTGGCGGAGAAGGAGGGATTCGAACCCTCGATACAGGAGATCCTGTATGCCGGATTTCGAATCCGGTGCATTCGACCACTCTGCCACCTCTCCGCG
>SBFS01000151.1 GCA_006227825.1 Burkholderiales bacterium
ACCGGTTCACCCGTGGCCGCCACCGCCAGAGCCCGGGTGGTCGGGATGCCCAGCGCGTGCATGGCCTCGCCGATCAGGTACTCGCGCAGCACCGGGCCGAGCGCCGCCTTGCCGTCGCCGCCACGCGAGAACGGGGTGCGCCCCGAACCCTTGAAGGCGATATCGCGCCGGCGGCCATGGCGGTCCACGACCTCGCCCAGCAGCAGGGCGCGACCATCGCCCAGCTGCGGCGAATAACCGCCGAACTGGTGTCCGGCGTAGGCCTGGGCCAGCGGCTGGGCACCGGGCAGGACCCGGTTGCCGCTGAACCAGTCGGCCCCTTCGGGGCCGCCCAGCCGGTCGGCGGGCCAGCCCAGCTCCTCGGCCAGCTCCCCGTTGAGCCGCAGCAGCACGGGCGCAGGCACTTCGGCAGGCCGCCACGCCGCGTACAGGCCCGCCAGATCGCGGGCATAGCTGTTGTCGAAGCCGAGCACAGGCTCGTCGGCGGCGGGAAGGGAATCGGACGGGTTCACGGCAGGGGAAACAGGCACCGGGCAGCCCCCAGTGTGCCCGGCCCGGCCCCGCCCCACCCCGCCCGGGTCAGCATGACCCCGCTGCGGGCGAGGGCGAAACCCGGCATGGCCGGCTTCAGTGGGCCTGCAGGGCCGCGGTCTCGGCGCGCGCCGCCGCGGCGATCTCGCGCTCGCGCCGGCGCGTGCTGCGCGCGACCCAGATCGCGTAACTGATCACGACGATGGTCACGGTGGCGATCAGCAGCGTGGCCGCTGCGTAGATGGTCGGGTTGATGCCTCTTCGCGCATAACCGAAGATCACCTGCGGCAGGGTGTTGACGCCCGGCCCGGACAGGAATTCGGCGATCACCACGTCGTCGAAGCTCAGGGTGAAGGCCAGCAGGAAGGCAGCCAGGATGGCCTGGAAGATGTTGGGCAGCGTGACCAGGAAGAACACCTGGTGCGGCCGCGCCCCCAGGTCCATGGCCGCCTCCTCGATCGAGCGGTTCATCTCGAGCAGGCGCGACTGGATCACCACCATGCCGTAGGCCATGCCCAGGAGGGTGTGGCCCAGGATGATGGTCAGCATGCCGCGCTGGGGCCAGCCGAAGGCGTTCTGCATGCCCACGAACAGCAGCAGCAGCGACAGGCCGATGATCACCTCGGGCATCACCAGCGGGGCGTTGACCATGCCGGAGAACGCGGTGCGGCCCAGGAAGCGCCGGTAGCGCACCAGCACGAAGGCGGCGAAGGTGGCCAGCGTGGCCGACAGCAGCCCGGTGACCGTGGCGATCTTCAGCGACAGCCAGAAGCCCTCGACGATCTTGGTGTCCCGGGTCAGGGCCTCGTACCAGCGCAGCGAGAACCCGGTGAACCGGGCGTCCTGGCGCGTGCTGTTGAACGAGAAGACGATCATGAACAGCAGCGGCAGGTACAGGAAGGCGAACACCAGCGCCAGCCAGAACTTGCCGAAATGCTTCTCGAGCAGCTGCTTCATGCCTTGCCCCTTTCGCCGCGCTCACCGGTGTAGTGGTAATAGATGGCCAGCGGGATCACGATCAGCGCGATCATCACCACCGCCAGCGCGGTGGCGCGGGGCCAGTCGTTGGCGGTGAACATCTCGTCCCAGACCACCCGCCCGATCATGGTGTTGCTCGGGCCGCCCAGCAGCGAGGGAATCACGAACTCGCCGACGCAGGGAATGAAGACCAGCATGAAGCCGGCGATGATGCCGGCCTTGGACAGCGGCACGGTGATGAGCCAGAAGGCCTTGAATGGCGTGGTGCCCAGGTCGTAGGCCGCCTCGAGCAGACGGAAGTCCATCTTCACCAGGTTGGCATACAGCGGCAGGATCATGAACGGCAGGTAGACGTAGGTCATGCCCACCAGCATCGACACGTTGGTGTAGAGCATCTGCACCGGCTCGGAGGTCAGGCCGATGGTCATCATGAAGCGGTTGATGACCCCGTTGTCCGACAGCAGGCCCTTCCAGGCATAGACGCGCAGCAGGAACGAGGTCCAGAACGGCAGCATCACCATCAGCAGCAGGGCCGGCCGGATGCTCTCGGGCGAGCGCGCGATGAAGTAGGCGAACGGGTAGCCGATCAGCAGGCACAGCAGGGCCGTGACCAGGGCATACCAGATCGAGCGCAGGTAGGCGTCGATGTAGAGCGTGCGGAACAGCTCGGCGCCCTCGCTGGCCCGGAAGATGGACAGGTAGTTCTCGTACTTGAGCCTGAGCACCCCCGTCTCCGGATCCCAGATCGGCTTGAAGGGGTGGATGTCGCTGCCCATGTCCACGAAGCTGATGTACAGCAGGATCAGGAAGGGCAGGAAGAAGAACAGCAGCAGCCAGGCGTAGGGCACGCCGATGACGAAGCGCTTGCCTGGAACCGGAAGGGGTGAGGCCATGGTGGTGCTCCTCGTTCGGGTTCAGTCACGCAGGACGACGGCATCCAAATCGTCCCACCAGAAGAAGACGTCGTCCTCCCAGGTGATGTCCAGCAGCTCGTGCCGGGAGCCGTTGGGTTCGGTGATCTTGACCTTGGTGCCCTGCGGGGTCACCACGATGAAGGTGTTGTAGGAGCCGAAGTAGGCGATCTCCTTGACCCGGCCGCTGAACAGGTTGTGCACCACGCCGTCCGGGCGCTGCTTGGCGATGTCGATCTTCTCCGGCCGCACCGCCACCGCAGCGGGCATGCCCAGCGCGCCGCTGACGCCATGACCGACATGGATCTCCCCGATCGGGGTCTCCACCGCACAGCGGTCCGGCTCGTCCAGCGACAGCTTGCCGTCGAACAGATTGACATTGCCGATGAAGTCGGCCACGAAGCGGTTGGCCGGGTATTCGTAGATCTCCTGGGGCGTGCCCACCTGCAGCACCCGGCCCTTGCTCATGATGGCGATGCGGTTGGCCATGGTCATGGCCTCTTCCTGGTCATGGGTGACCATCACCACGGTCACGCCCACCTTCTCGATGATGTTGACCAGCTCGAACTGCGTCTGCTCGCGCAGCTTCTTGTCCAGTGCGCCCAGCGGTTCGTCCAGCAGCAGCAGCTTGGGCCTCTTGGCCAGGCTGCGCGCCAGCGCCACCCGCTGCTGCTGGCCACCCGAGAGCTGGTGCGGCTTGCGCTTGGCGTAGGGCGTCAGCTGCACCAGCGCCAGCATCTCGTCGGTGCGCCTGGCCACCTCGTCCTTGGGCAGGCCCTCGCGCTTGAGGCCGAAGGCCACGTTTTCCCAGATGTTCAGGTGGGGAAACAGCGCATAGGACTGGAACATCATGTTGACCGGCCGCTCGTAGGGCGGCATGCCGGCCACGTTCTGGCCCCCCAGCAGGATGCGCCCCGAGGTCGGCGTCTCGAAACCGGCCAGCATGCGCAGCAGGGTCGACTTGCCGCAACCCGAGGAGCCGAGCAGCGCGAAGATCTCCCCCTTGGCGATGGACAGCGACACCTCGTCGACGGCGACCGCGTCGTCGAAGCGCTTGACCAGTTTCTCGGTCACCAGAAAGCCCGTGTTGTCCGCCATCTCCATTCCTCTCGTTCCTGCTGCAAACGGGTAGAAAAAAAGGCTGTCCAGCCCGCAGGATGAACAGCCTTGTGCCGAACGGCCGGGATCAGCGACCGCGCTTGAACGCGTTGTAGACCTCGTTGAGCACGCTGCTGACCTCGTTCGGGTAGCCACCGGACGGGATCAGGCGCGACATGTTGGCGTCGTCCAGGAAAATGGTCTGGTTGCTCTTGATCGCCTCGTCGATCAGCGGCATGGCGGCCTTGTTGCCGGTCGGGTAGTTCACCTCGTTGGCCATCGCGGCGCCGTTCTCGGCCCTCAGGAAGAAGTCGATGAAGGCGTGGGCGTTGTTCACGTGCTTGGCATCGGCCGGAATGGCCATCACGTCGGCAAAGAAGACGCCACCGGTGCTGGGCAGCAGCGGCACGATCTCGTCCTTGCCGCCCATCTCGTTGACGCGGTCCTTGGCGATGTTGATGTCGCCCGACCAGCCGATGAAGGCGCAGCCCTTGCCACCGGCGATGTCGTCGATCATGGTGCTGGAGAACAGGCGCACGTCCGGACGGATCTTGGCCAGCATCTCGCCGGCGGCACGCAGGTCATCCGGGTTGCCGCTGTAGGCGTCCTTGCCGATGTAGTGCAGGGCCGCCGGCATGATCTCGGTCGGCGAGTCCAGGAACAGGATGCCGCAGCTGCGCAGCTTGCGGCTGTACTCGGGGTTGAAGACCAGCTCCCAGGAGTTCTCGGGCAGCGCGTCGGTGCCCAGCGCGGCGGCGACCTTCTGCCTGTTGATGCCCACGGTGGTGAAGCCCCAGCCCCACGGCACATAGTGGCGGTTGCCTTCATCGATGGCGGCCAGCTTGGTCATGAACTCGGGGTCCAGGTTGGCCAGGTTGGGGATCTGCTCCTTCTTCAGGGGCTGGTAGAGACCGGCCTCCAGCTGCTTCTTGGAGAAGCCCACCGTCGGCACCACGATGTCGTAACCCGAGTTGCCGGCCACCAGCTTGGCGTGCAGGGCCTCGTTGTTCTCGAAGGTGTCGTAGTTGACCTTGATGCCGAACTCCTTCTCGAAGTCGGCGACCATGTTCTCGGTGATGTAGTCGGGCCAGTTGTAGATGTTCAGGACCTTCTCATCGTCCAGGATGGGCCCGGCAGGTGCAGCAGGCGCGGCGGCAGCCGGCGTCGACTCGGCCGGCGCGGCAACCACCGGCTCTTCTTTTTTGCCACAGGCCACCAGGAAGGCCGCAGCCATCGCCAGTACGAGAACGTGTTTTTTCATGATGAAGCACACTCCAGAAAGATGAGGAAGGGTCCGGAACGCGGAACAGGGTGGATACCCGCAGGAGAAAGCAAGGAACGGGCCTGACTTTTTCCCCAAAACGGGGCAAGGGTCACTGTATCAAAAAAATGTCTCAGGCCAGCAGGCCGGAAGATGCCAGTTCGGCCATCGTGGCATCGAGGCAGCGCACGATCAGGGCCATCATCTCGTCGATCTGGGCCCGGCTCATGGTCAGCGGCGGCGCGATGATCATGCGGTCGCCCACGGCACGCATGATCAGGCCGTTGCGGAAGCAGTGGCCGCGGCAGATCATGCCCACCGCCAGCCCGGGGTCGAACATCTCGCGCCGGGCCTTGTCCTTGACGAGCACCAGGCCGGCGACGAAGCCGCAGGTTTCGGCCTCGGTCACCAGCGGGTGGCGGTTGAGTTCGGCAAAGCGCTCGGCCAGGTAGGGGCCGGTGTCCTCGCGCACCCGCTGCGGCAGGCCCTCGCGCTCCATCAGCTCCAGGTTGGCCAGCGCCACCGCGCAGGCCACCGGATGGCCGCTGTAGGTGTAGCCGTGGTTGAACTCGCCTCCCTTGTCGATGAGCACCCGGGCCACGCGGTCGCCCACCATGACGCCGCCCAGCGGGATGTAGCCGCTGGTCACGCCCTTGGCGAAAGTCACCATGTCGGGGCGGTAGCCGAACTTCTCGTAGGCGAACCAGTGACCGAGGCGGCCGAAGGCGCAGATCACCTCGTCGGAGATCAGCAGGATGCCGTACTGGTCGACGATGCGCTGGATCTCGGGCCAGTAGGTCTCGGGCGGGATGATGACGCCGCCGGCGCCCTGCACCGGCTCGGCGATGAAGGCCGCCACCTTCTCCGGCCCGATCTCCAGGATCTTCTCCTCCAGCCAGCGCGCGGCGCGGATGCCGAAGTCGGCGCGGCTCTCGCCGGGGTTCGCGTTCTCGAAGAAATAGGGCTGTTCGATGTGCACGATGTTGGGGATGGGCAGATCCCCTTGCGCGTGCATGCCGCTCATGCCGCCGAGCGAGGCACCGGCCATGGTCGAGCCGTGGTAGGCGTTGTGCCGGCTGATGATGACCTTGCGCTGGGGCTGGCCCATGAGGTCCCAGTAGCGGCGCGCCATGCGCACGTTGGTGTCGTTGCTCTCGGACCCGCTGCTGGAGAAGAACACATGCTCGAAACGGCGCCCGCCGACCTGGGGCGCCAGCTGGGCCAGTTTCGTGGCCAGCTGCACCGCCGGCACGTTGGTGGTCTGGAAGAAGCTGTTGTAGAAGGGCAGGGTCATCATCTGCCGGTAGGCCGCATCGGCCAGCTCCTTGCGGCCGTAGCCGGCATTGACGCACCACAGCCCGCTCATGCCGTCGAGGATCTTCTGGCCTTCGGAGTCCCAGACATAGATGTCGTCGGCATGGGTGATGACGCGCGCACCGCGCGTGGCCAGGTCGCCGTGGTCGGTGAACGGGTGCAGGAAATGCGCGCTGTCCAGCGCCTGGATGGCCTTGGTGTCGTGTTTCTCGGCGCGCTGGACCAGCACGGGCGGGGCAATGAGGGTGGAGGTGTTCATGGCAGATCCTTCGGTGCGGTGCTCAGACGTGGAGAAGCAGGTGCTCGCGCTCCCAGGGCGAGATGACCTTCATGAATTCCTCGAACTCGAGCTCCTTGATCTCGGTGTAGATGGTCACGAATTCCTGGCCCAGCACCTCGTGCAGGTCGGACTCGCGGCGCAGCCAGTCCAGGGCCTCGCCGAGGCTGCGCGGCAGCGCGTACGGCGCCAGGTAGGCGTCTCCCTTCATCTCCGGCTTGGGCTTGATCCGGTTCTTCATGCCCAGGTAGCCGCAGGCCAGCGTCATGGCCATGGCCACGTAGGGGTTGGCATCGGCACCGATGACGCGGTTCTCGACCCGGCGCGCGGCCGGGCTGGCGATCGGCGAGCGGATGCCCACGGTGCGGTTGTCATGGCCCCACTCGATGTTGATCGGCGCGGCGGTGTGGCGCGACAGGCGCCGGTAGCTGTTGACATAGGGGGCGACCAGGGCCATCGCCGCCGGGATGTAGCGCTGCAGGCCGCCGATGTAGTGGAAGAAGGCCTCGCTGGCACTGCCGTCCGGGTTGCTGAAGATGTTCCGGCCGCTGGCCTTGTCCACGATGCTCTGGTGGATGTGCATGGCACTGCCGGGTTCACCGGCGATCGGCTTGGCCATGAAGGTCGCGTACATGTCGTGGCGCAGGGCCGCCTCGCGCACCGTGCGCTTGAAGAAGAACACCTCGTCGGCCAGGCCCAGCGGATGGTCGTGGAAGAAGTTGATCTCCATCTGGCCGGCCCCGATCTCGTGGATCAGGGTGTCGACATTGAGCTCCATCTGGTTGCAGTACTCGTAGATCTCCTCGAACAGGGGGTCGAACTCGTTGACCGCGTCGATGGAGTAGGCCTGGCGCGAGGTCTCGGCCCGGCCGCTGCGGCCCACCGGCGGGCGCAGCAGGGTGTTGGGGTCGGTGTTGCGGGCGGTCAGGTAGAACTCGAGCTCGGGCGCCACCACCGGCGACCAGCCCTCGGCCTCGTAGAGGCTGCAGATGTGGCGCAGCACCGAGCGCGGGGCGTAGGGCACCAGCTTGCCGGTGTGGTCGAAGCAGTCATGGATCACCTGGGCCGTGGGATCGCTGGCCCAGGGCACGATGCGCACGGTCGACGGATCCGGGCGCAGCTGCATGTCGCGGTCGGTCGGCTCGATGACATCGAAATAGGAGCCGCTGGTGGGTTGCTCGCCGGTCACGCTCATGGCGACGAT
>SBFS01000246.1 GCA_006227825.1 Burkholderiales bacterium
CTGCCGCACGCGCGCGGCTACATCTTCCAGGAGGGGGAGATCCTCTCGCCCGACGGCCATTGCCACGCCTTCGACCACCGCGCCCAGGGCACGGTGTTCGGCTCCGGCGCCGGAGTGGTCGTGCTGCGCCGGCTGGAGGATGCGATCAGGGATGGTGACCACATCTGGGCGGTCATCAAGGGCACGGCGGTCAACAACGACGGTGCGGCCAAGGCAGGTTACCTGGCCCCCAGCGTGGACGGGCAGGCCAAGGCCATCGCCGAGGCGCATGCGGTGGCCGGCGTGCCGGCCGACACCATCGACTATGTCGAATGCCACGGCACCGGCACCTACCTGGGCGACCCGATCGAAGTGGCGGCGCTGACGCAGGCGTTTGCCGCCTCGACACCGGAAACAGGCTTCTGTCGCATCGGCTCGGTCAAGACCAACATCGGGCACCTGGACACCGCTGCGGGCGTCGCCAGCCTGATCAAGGTGGCGCTGGCGCTCAAGCACCGCGAGCTGCCCCCCAGCCTCGGCTACGAGGCACCGAACCCGGCCATCGACTTCGAATCCAGCCCTTTCCGCGTCAACGACTCACTGCGCGAGTGGGTATCCCACAAGGGACCCCGCCGGGCGGGCGTCAACTCCCTGGGCGTGGGGGGCACCAACGCGCATGCGGTGGTCGAGGAGGCTCCGGAGCGCGCACCCTCCGACCCGTCGGACTGGCCGTTCCAGCTGCTGGTGGTCTCGGGCCGCTCCAAGGCCGCGCTGGACGCCAATGCCCGCGCGCTGGCCGCCCACCTGCGCGCCCACCCCGAGCAGCCCCTGGCCGATGTCGCCTGGACCCTGAAAGAAGGACGGCGCGCCTTCGAGCACCGCCGTGTGCTGGTGGCCGCCAGCCACACCGAGGCCGCCGACCTGCTCGAAGGCAGCGACCCCCGCCGTGTCTTCAACCACCAGCACCTGGTCGATGACCCGGAGGTGGTGTTCATGTTCCCGGGCGGCGGAGCCCAGTACGCCGGCATGGCGCGCGAGCTCTATGCCACGGAGCCGGTGTTCCAGGACTGGATGGACCGCGGCCTGGATGTCCTGCAAAAGCGCATCGACTACGACATCCGCGCGCTCTGGCTGCCCGAACCGCAGGACCATGCCCGCGCGGTCGAGCGGCTCAAGCAGCCTTCGGTGCAGCTGCCGCTGATCATGATCGTCGAGCATGCGCTGGCGCAGCTTTGGATGTCCTGGGGCGTCAAGCCCGCTGCCCTGGTCGGGCACAGCATGGGCGAGAACACCGCCGCCTGCCTGGCCGGCGTGATGTCCTTCGAGGACTGCATCGGCCTGGTGCACCTGCGTGGCCAGCTGTTCGACTCGGTGCCGCCGGGCGGCATGCTCAGCGTGCCCCAATCGGCCAGTGCGCTGGAGGCCGAGCTTGGCGAGGGCCTGGACATGGCCAGCGTCAACGCGCCCGACCTGTGCGTGGTCTCGGGTCCGCAGCACCTGCTGGACGCGCTGGAGGCCCGCCTGCGCGCGCGCGACATCGAACCGCAGCGCATCCAGATCGACATCGCGGCCCACTCGCGCATGCTCGAACCCATCCTGGGCCGCTTCGAGGCCTACCTGCGCAGCATCCGGCTGAACCCACCCAAGCTGCCCATCATCTCCAACCGCGACGGCGCCACCCTGAGCGCGCAGCAGGCCACCGACCCGATGTACTGGGTCGGCCACCTGCGCAACACGGTGCGCTTTGCCGATTGCATGGCCTCGCTCATCGCAGCCAACCCGCAGCGGGTCTACCTGGAGGTCGGCCCAGGCAAGGCGCTGGGTTCGCTGGCCCAGGCCAACGGTGTTCCGGCCTCGCAGGTCATCAATTCGCTGCGCCACCCCGAGCACGATGTGCCGGACGACGTCTGGTTTGTGGGCACCCTGGGCCGGCTCTGGGCCAACGGGGTTCCGGTGGACTGGGAGCCGATCTGGGGCGAAGCGCGCCGCCTGCGTGTACCGCTGCCGACCTATGCCTTCCAGCGCAAGCCTTATTTCATCCAGCCCGGCGTGGCGACTGCGCCCGCACAAGAGGCACGGCCTGCGCACATCGACGACATCACCCGCTGGGGCTACCAGCCGCGCTGGCGTCCCCGCACCGCCGACTGCGAGATCGACGTCGCCACCGAGCTGGGGCAGACCGAGCCCCGCCACTGGCTGGTGTTTGCCGACGAGGCGGGGCTGACCGATGCGGTCAGCGCCCGCCTGCGCGAAGCCGGGCACCGTGTCACCGTGGTGCGGGCCGGCGACCTGTTCGCCCGCGTCGCCGAGCACGAATTCCTGCTGGCGCCTGAACGTGGCCGTGAGGGCTATGACGAACTGATGCGCGAGCTCATGGCCAGCGGCCACCCGCCCCAGGCGGTGGTGCATGGCTGGCTGGTCACCCGGGAAGAGCGCTTCCGGCCCGGCAGCAGCTTCTTCCACCGCAACCTCGAACAGGGCTTCTTCAGCCTGCTGTTCCTGGCACAGGCCATGGCCGAGGAAAACCTGCCCAAGCCCATGCACCTGACGGTGCTGAGCACCGGTGCGGTCCGCGTCAAGGACGAGCCCT
>SBFS01000177.1 GCA_006227825.1 Burkholderiales bacterium
CGTGTGACAGATGCAGTCACGTCACAAATCGGCCTTCCAGGCCCCGGGGTTCGGGCCGATCCCGGCACGGGCCGGTCCAGATGTCACAATCGGGCTTTGTGTGCAGCCTGCTCCCGGTGGAACATGGGATTCGCCAATTCACGATGCAAAATGGAACCCTGCTGGCCGCGATAGACCTCGGCTCCAACAGCTACCGGCTGGAAATCGGTCGCTATCACTCCGGTCACATCGAACGCGTCGAGTACCTCAAGGAGACTGTCCGCCAGGGCAGCGGCCTGGACGAAGACAAGAACCTGAGTCCGGCCGCCATGGAGCGCGGCTGGGAATGCCTGGCCCGCTTTGCCGAGCGCATACGGGGCTTCACGAAGAAGCAGGTGCGTGCGGTGGCGACCCAGACCCTGCGCGAGGCCCGCAACCGCGACGAGTTCCTCTCGCGCGCCCAGGCGGTGCTGGGCTTTCCGATCGAGGTGGTCTCCGGCCAGGAAGAGGCCAGGCTGATCTATCAGGGGGTTTCGCACCTGCTGCCCCAGTCGGACGAGCGCCGGCTGGTGGTGGACATCGGCGGCCGCTCCACCGAGATGATCCTGGGCCAGGGCTACCAGGCGCTGCGCATGGAGTCCTATCGCCTGGGCAGTGTCGCCTGGTCGGCCAAGTACTTTGCGCGCGGGCAGGTGACGGCCGGGGCCATCAAGACCGCCGAGATCGCGGCCAAGGCGGTGCTCGACGAGGCACTGGACACTTTCCCGCCCAGTGAATGGACGGCGAGTTACGGCTCCTCGGGCACTGTCGGCGCGGTGGCGGACATCCTGGGCAGCAACGGCTGGGCCAGCGGGGTCGTCACCCGCTCCGGGCTGGACTGGCTGATCGAGCGCATGACCAAGGCCGGCCATGTCGACCAGTTGCGCCTGGAAGGGCTCAAGGACGACCGGCGCCCCGTTCTCGCGGGTGGAGTGAGCGTGCTCAGTGCCATCTTCGACCTGTTCGACATCCAGCAGATGGTGCCGGCGCAGGGAGCGCTGCGCCAGGGCGCCCTATACGACCTGATCGACCGGGTGTCGGACGGGGGGGATGTGCGCGAGCGCACCGTCCGCTGGCTGGCCACCCGGTTTTCCATCGACGACGCGCAGGCACAGCGCGTGAGCACCGTGGCGACCGCCCTCTTCGCCCAGGTGGCCGCCGGGGAAGCACAGAACGAGCGCTATTCGCAGAAGCTGGCCTGGGCCGCCCGCCTGCACGAGATCGGCACCCACATCTCCCACGACCGCTCCTACCACCACGGCGCCTACATCCTGGACAACGTCGACGCACCGGGCTTTTCCCTGCCTGAGCTGCACCGCATGAGCCAGCTCGTGCTGGGCCAGCGCGGCAAGCTGCGCAAGGTGGGGCAGATGCTGGGCGACGAGCTGTTCGCCAAGCAGCTCATCTGCCTGCGCCTGGCCGTGATCCTGTGCCATGCCCGGCGCATGCCCGAGCACGAATCGATGAAGCTGGGCTACCGCTCCGGGGCCTTCAAGCTGAGCACGACGCCGGGCTGGGCGCGCCGCTATCCGCAGTCGGCCTGGCTGCTCGGCGAGGAAGTGCTGGCCTGGCAGAAGACGGACTGGAAGTTCAGCATCGACATCCGCTGAGACCAGGCGGTCGCAGCGGGGCTCTGCCTGCGCCGGCAAGCCCGTCGGCCGGCAGACCTGCGCTTAACCGTGTAAACGGTATATACGGTTATACTGGCGGGCATGTCCCAGCCTCAGGAGTCCACCACCATGTCCGAAGCCAGCCCGAAGAACGAACGCAAGAAGACCAAGCTCGTGCGCGACAGTTTCACCATCCCCAAGGGCGAGTACGCCGCCATCGACGCGCTCAAGGCACGGGCCATCGCCCTGGGAACCTCGGTCAAGAAAAGCGAGCTGCTGCGCGCCGGCCTGCTGGCGCTTCAGGGCATGACCGACGCCCGCTTCAAGCAGGCGATCGCGGCGGTGCCGCAGCTCAAGACCGGCCGCCCGGCTGCGGCGGCTGCGCCTGAACCCGCACCTGCGCTGGCTCCGGCTCCGGCCCCGCGCGCTGCGGCGAAAAAACCGGCCGCCAGGCCTGCAGCGGCCGCGAAGCGGACCGTACGCCGGCCGGCAAAGGCGCCCACACCGGCAACAGAAGCAGCGCAGGCCGCGGCTGCAGCGCCCGTGGCGCGCCGGCGCAAACCCGCCGCCTGAACGCTCACATCAGCTCGGGGGACTGCACCGTGACCAGCACCACCTGGCCGCGCCCCTCGCGCTCCCGGTAGCGCAGCCACCACAGGGCGCCCTTGCGGATGGCACAGCCACCCTGCCCGAGACCGAGCAGGCGGGCGACCACCTGACCGAGCGTCGGCTGGTGCCCGACCAGCACCACCGGCGAACGCCCGTTGGGCCACTGGACCAGATCCAGCAGGCCCTGCGGATCGGATTCCGGCAGCAGTTCCTCGCGAAAACGCAGCTTGCGGCCCAGCGCCAGGGCCGTCTGCTCGCACCGCACCGCCGGACTGCAGAGGATGCGCGCACCCTCGGGCAGCTGACGGTCCAGCCAGGCCGCCATGCGG